>NZ_LGDB01000070.1:0-129412 GCF_001279655.1 Streptomyces sp. WM6372
CCCCGGTCCGGCCCCCGCCCCGCCCCCCGAAGCCGGCGCGTGTGCCCGTCCGCCTGCCGCCGGCGCCTGCCCCGCCGCCCGCGCCTGCCGGCCCGCGCCGCCGCGGGCGGCGTCCGTCCCGGGGGTACGCGGGGGTTCTGACCCGGATGCGCCAGGAATGCGGCGCTGTCCACGGGGTATGGCTGCGATGTTCCCCGGCGGTGTTCCATGGTCCCTGACCCACCCTCACCCCCCGTACGGACAAAGGAGCAACCGCCCGTGAACACCGCATCCGGCACCCGTCACACCCCTCTGCTCGCCCACCTGCCCGCGCAGGCCGGGCCCGCAGAGGGGCCCCTCACCAGCGAGCCCCCGCTCGCCGGTTCCGCGCACGCGCCGCTGACCAGCGAGCCCCCGCTCGCCGAAGAGGCCCCGCTGACGAGCGAACCGACCCCGCCCGCCGCGGCCGCTGCCGCAGGCGACTAGACACAGGGACACAGGTACTCACATGGACGACCTCGCCCGGCTCGCGGCGCTGCACGGCGTCGCCACCACCTACCAGCCCGCCGAGGACGTCACCGTCCGGGTCCCGGAGGCCACCGTCGCCGCCGTGCTGCGGCAGCTGGGCGTGGACTGCGACGGCCCGGAAGCCGTACGGCGGCACCTGGCCGAAGCCGAGCGCGAGGCCTCGCACCGGCTGTTGCCGCCCGTGCTGGTGTGGTGGGCCGGGGCGCGGCCGCCCGCGGAGCTGGCCGCGCTCCCTCCCGGTACGCGGATCCGCCTGGAGGGCGAAGAGGCGGAGGGCGACGCGGCCGCGGGCGGGGTGTGGGACCGGGGCGCGGGCCGAGTGCCGCCGTTCGGGGTGCACCGGCTCGTCGCCGAGACCCCCGAGGGGCGCACCGGGGACGCCACGCTGATCGTGGCTCCGGAGCGGGCGCCCGCCGGGGGCGGCCGGGTGCACGGGGTGCTCGTGCAGCTGTACTCCCTGCTCTCCGAGCGGTCCTGGGGCATGGGGGACCTCGGTGATCTCGCCGCGCTCGCCCGGTGGGCCGGCCGGGCCCACGGGGCCGGGTTCGTCCAGGTCAACCCGCTGCACGCCGCCGTGCCCGGGGCGCCGACCGACCCCTCCCCGTACCGGCCCTCCTCGCGCCGCTTCCCCGACCCCGTCCACCTGCGGATCGAGGACGTCCCGGAGTACGCCGACTGCCCCGACCAGGAGGCCCTCGGCGAACTCGCCGGCCAGGGCGCCGAGCTGCGCCGCGAGGTGCTCGAAAAGGGGGCGCTGATCGACCGCGACGCCGTCTGGGAGCTGAAGCGCCGGGCCCTCGAACTGCTGTACGCCGCCCCGCGCACCCCCGAACGCGAGGCCGACTACCACCGGTTCTGCGCCGAGCAGGGTGCGGCGCTCGACCGGCACGCCGCCTGGTGCGCGGGCCGCGGTTCCGGAGGCGGGGCCGACTTCCACCGCTGGCTGGTCTGGCTGACGGACACCCAGCTCGCCGCCGCCCAGCGGGCCGCCCGCGAGGCCGGGATGCCGGTCGGCATCGTCCACGACCTCGCCGTCGGCGTGCACCCGCACGGCTCGGACGCCGAGGGCCCGTCCCTCTACGCGAAGGGCGTCTCCGTCGGCGCCCCGCCCGACGCCTTCAACGCGCGCGGCCAGGACTGGGGGCTGCCGCCGTGGCGGCCCGACCGGCTCGCGGCCACCGGGTACGAGCCGTTCCGGGCCCTGCTGCGCGGGGTGTTCCGCTACGCCGGCGCCCTGCGCATCGACCACGTCATGGGCCTGTTCCGGCTCTGGTGGATCCCGGAGGGCGCCCCGCCCGCCGACGGCACGTACGTCTCCTACGACGGCGAGGCGATGCTCGCGATCCTGGTGCTGGAGGCCCACCGGGCCGGGGCCCCGGTCATCGGCGAGGACCTCGGGACGGTGGAGCCGCGCGTCCGCGAGGCGCTGACCCGGCGCGGGGTGCTCGGCACCTCGGTCCTCTGGTTCGAACGCGACTGGGCGGGCGACGGGCAGCCGCTCTCCCCCGGGGCCTGGCGCGCCGACTGCCTGGCCACCGCCACCACCCACGACCTGCCGCCCACCGCCGCCAAACTGGCCGGCGGCCATGTGGAACTGCGCGACCGGCTGGGCCTGCTGACCCGCCCGGTAGCGGAGGAGCGGGCCCAGGACGCCGCCGACACCGCGCAGTGGCTGGACGTACTGGAGGGGCTCGGCCTGGACACCAAGGGCGAGGAGGCCGCCGTACGGGCCCTGTACGGCTTCCTGCTGCGCACCCCGGCCCGGATGGTCGGCGTATGGCTGCCCGACGCGGTGGGGGACCGGCGGCCGCAGAACCTGCCCGGGACCTGGGACCAGTACCCCAATTGGCGGCTGCCGCTCGCGGACTCGGCGGGACGGCCGCTGACCCTGGAGGCGCTCGCCGCCTCGCCCCGGGCGAACGCCCTGCTGAGCGCGGTGCGGGAGGGGGCGGGTGCCCGTACGGCACCCCCGGGCGCGCGCCTCGTTTAGGTGTTCGCTACGTTTGCACCGTGGACAAGAAGAACGCTCTGCGCGCCGGCGCCGTCACGGCCGGATCGACGCTGATGATGCTGCTCATGACGTCTCCCGCGCTCGCGGTGACCCGCGACGACGGCGACGACCCGGGCAACGGTCTGAGCATCGCCCAGACCCTCGGCCTCTACGTGGCCACGCCGATCGTGCTGTTCCTGATCATCGTGGGCCTGGTGATGGTCCTCGACAAGTCGGACAGGCCGCAGCCCACCAACTGAACAGACTGACCGACCGACCCGACCGGGTCGGTCCCCGTCAGGCCTCCGGGGCGGGGTGTCCCCCGGTGGCTCCCCCGTTGGCCCCCTAGACCTCGGCCATCAGCTTGCGGAGCAGGCCCGTCAGGACGGCGACCTCCTCGTCGCCGAGTCCCGCGAGCGCGGCCCGCTGCACCTCCAGCCCGGCGGCGACGGCCTCGTCGACGAGGGCGAGCCCGCGGTCGGTGATCGTCACCTGGAGCCCCCGCCGGTCGTGCGGATCGGGCTTGCGGCCGAGCAGGCCGGCCTTCTCCAGCTTGTCCAGGCGTCCGGTCATCCCGCCCGTCGTGAGCATGAGCGTGGCCGACAGCTGGCGCGGTGAGAGCGTGTACGGGGCTCCGGAGCGGCGCAGCGTCGCGACGACGTCGAACTCGCCGCGCGAGATCCCGTACCGGACGTAGGCCTGCTCCACGGCGTCGCCCATGGCGCGGGCGATCCGGTAGATGCGGCCGAAGACGGCCATGGGAGCGGTGTCCAGGTCCGGTCGCACCACGTGCCACTGGTTGATGATCGCGTCGACGGCGTCCGCGTGGACAGTTTCCCTGTCGGCGGTGTCCTTGTAGGCCTCGGTCATGAAGCGCAGTATCCGGCCTTCCTCCGATCGTTCGCAAGAAAGTAGCTTGCCTAAAAGTAGCTTAGGAGTAAGCTACTTTCTTGCAAGCAGCCTACTGGGGGAGCCACTGCCATGAAGCGTTTCGCCACCGTCGCCCTGACCGCCCTCGCCCCGATCTCCTGGGGCTCGACCTACGCCGTCGCCACCGAACTGCTCCCGCCCGACCGGCCCCTGTTCACCGGGGTCATGCGGGCCCTGCCCGCCGGACTCCTGCTCACCGCCCTGGCCCGCAGAATCCCGAGCGGCGCGTGGTGGTGGAAGTCCGCCGTCCTCGGCACGCTCAACATCGGCGCCTTCTTCCCGCTGCTCTTCCTCTCCGCGTACCGGCTGCCCGGCGGGGTGGCGGCCGTCCTCGGCTCCGCCGGGCCGCTCTTCGTCGTCGGGCTCGCCGCCCTCGTCCTGGGGGAACGGGCGCGGCTGCGGACCGTACTCGCGGCCGTCGCGGGGGCGTTCGGCGTGAGCATGGTCGTCCTGACCGCCGCGGCCCGGCTGGACCTCGTCGGCATCGTCGCCGGCGTGGTCTCCTCCGCCTCCATGGCCGCGGGCACGGTCATGACCAAGCGGTGGGGGCGTCCGGAGGGGGTCGGCCCGCTGGCCCTGACCGGCTGGCAGCTCACGGCGGGCGGGCTGGTCATCATCCCCGTCGCGGCCCTGATCGAGGGGGCCCCGCCCGCGCTCGACGGCAAGGCCTTCCTCGGGTACGGCTACATGATGCTGATCAACACCGGCATCGCGTACTGGCTCTGGTTCCGCGGGATCGGCCGGCTCACCGCCGCCTCGGTCACCCTGCTGGGCCCGCTCTCGCCGCTCACCGCGGCGGTCATCGGCTGGGCGGCCCTCGGCCAGGCCCTGTCGCCCGTACAGCTGCTGGGCATGGCGATCGCCTTCGGGGCCACGGTCGCGGGCCAGCTGTTCGCCGCCGGAACGAAGGTGGAACCGTTCAGTTCTACTGAAAAGAATGATCGGAACATTTCGATGGACCTGACGGATGGCCCGGTGCGACGGTAGAGCCACTTCAGGCGAGACCTGATCAGACCAGCACCCGAGGGGGAGACACACCGTGGCCGTCATGGACAGGGTCCGTACCGGTACGCAGCACCAGCCCGAGGCCGGGCCCGGCGGCCGGGCGGCGAAGGGGTCCGCAGGACTCGGCCTCCTCCTCGCCCTGGTCGCGACGGTCGTCTGGTCCGGCAGCTTCGTCGCCACCCGGGGGATGGCCGACACCGTCCCGCCCGTCCAGGCCGTGTTCTGGCGCTGGGTCATCGCGGCCCTCGCCGTCGCCCCGTTCGCGGCCCGCCAGGCCTGGCAGCAGCGGGCGCTGATCCGCCGCCACCTCGGGTTCATCGCCCTCGCCTCGCTCTTCGGCGTCGCCCTGTACAACACGCTCGTGCACCAGGCCGGACTGACCACCTCCGCCTCCAACATGGGCATGATCATGGCCGCCTCGCCGGTCGTCATGGCGCTGTACGCCCGCCTCGGCGGTGAACGGCTCGGCGTCCGGCGGACCTTCGGGCTGCTGCTCGCCGCGTTCGGGGTGCTGCTGCTCGTCGGGGACGGCTCGCTCGGCTTCGACTTCGGGGCCGGCGACCTGTGGATGCTCGCCGCCGCGCTGTCGTTCGCCACGTACAGCGCGCTGCTCAAGCGCAAGCCCGCCGAGCTCGGCGGCCTCGCCTTCCTGATCACCACTTTCGTGCTCGGCGCGCTGATGCTGGCCCCCGCGTACGCCGTCTCCGTCACCGTCCAGGGCGGCTTCGAGCTCACCGCGGGCACCGGCGGCATGCTGCTCTACGTCGGCGTCATGTCCTCCGCGGTCGCCTTCTTCGCCTGGAACAAGGCCATCTCGCTCATCGGCGCCGCCCGGGCGGGAGTCGTCTACTACCTCCAGCCGGTCTGCGTCGCGGGCCTCGGCCTCCTGCTCCTGGGCGAGCGGACCGGCCCGGCGGAGCTGCTCTGCATGGCGCTGATCCTCGGCGGCGTGGGCCTGGGGGCCCGCCGGTAGGTTCGGTCCCATGACCGAGTGGGACATCAAGAAGCTGCGCATCCTGCGGACCCTGGCCGACCGGGGGACCGTGACCGCGACGGCCGAGGCGCTGCACATGACGCCCTCGGCTGTTTCGCAGCAGCTGACCAATCTCGCCCGGCAGCTGGGGGTGCCGCTGCTGGAGGCGCAGGGGCGCCGGGTCCGGCTCACGGACGCGGCGCACCTCGTACTGCGGCACGCGGAGGCGGTGTTCGCGCAGCTGGAGCGGGCGGACGCCGAGCTGGCCGGGTACCTGGCCGGGGACGCGGGGGAGGTCCGGATCGGGGCGTTCTCCACGGCCGTGCCCGTACTGGTGGTCCCGGCGGTGGCGGCGCTGCGCCACAGCCACCCGGGGGTGGAGGTACGGGTACGGGAGACCGAGGCGGCGCAGTCGTACGAGCTGCTGGCGGCCGGCGCCGTCGACCTGGCCCTCTCGCTGGCGGCGCACGCGCCGACCGCCCGGGACCCGCGGTTCACCCGCATCACGCTGCTGGAGGACCCCCTCGACGTGGCCCTGCCGCCGGACCACCCGCTGGCGGCCGCCCCGGCCCTGCGGCTGGCGGACCTGTCCGGCGATCCGTGGATCTACGGGGGCAGCGGCCCCTGGCAGGAGATCGCCCGCAACGCCTGCGAGGCGGCCGGATTCGTCCCGGAACAGGCGCACTCGGCGTCCGGCTGGACCGCGATCCTGGCCATGGTCGAGGCCGGGATGGGCGTGGCCCTGGTCCCCCGCATGGTGTCGAGCCGTGCCTCGGGGGTGGCGGTGCGGGTCCTGACCCACGACCGCCCCACCCGTCACGTCCTGGCGGCCACCCGCCGCGGCGGCGAAGGCGCCCCGGCCGTGTCCAGGGTCCTGGCCGCCCTCCGGGCCGTGGCCGCGCAGCGCACCCCGTGAGCACGCGTCGAACCCCGCGACCGAACGCCGAACCCCGTGACCGAACGCCGGTGCCCGTGACCGAACGCCGGTGCCCCGGCCCCGCGGGAGCGGGGGCCGGGGCACCGGACTGTCAGGCTGCGGGGCGGCTCAGGAAGCCGAGGCCGCGTCCGCGGACTGGGCCTTGAGCGCGCGCTCCACGCCCGAGCGGGACTCCGAGACCAGGCGGCGCAGGGCCGCGTTCGGCTCGGCCGAGGCCAGCCAGGCGTCCGTCGCCGCCAGGGTCTCCGGGGAGACCTGGAGCGAGGGGTACAGGCCCACCGCGATCTGCTGGGCGATCTCGTGGCTGCGGTTCTCCCAGATCCCCTTGACCACCGCGAAGAACTTCTCGGTGTACGGGGCCAGCAGCTCGCGCTGGTCGGTCTGGACGAAGCCGCCGATCACCGCTTCCTGCACCGCGTTCGGCAGGTCCGCGGACTCCACCACCGAGGCCCACGCCTTCGCCTTGGCCTCCGCCGTCGGACGCGCGGCCCGCGCCGTGGCCGCGTGGCGCTCGCCCGCCGCCGTACGGTCGCGCTCCAGCTCCGCGTCGATGGCCGCGTCGCCCAGGACACCCGTCGCGACGAGGCGCTCCAGGAACGCCCACCGCAGCTCGGTGTCCACGACCAGGCCCTCGATCTCCGCCGCACCGTCCAGCAGCGCGGAGAGGTACGTCAGCTGCCCCTCGGTGCGGGCCGTCGCCGCGAACGCGCGCGCCCACGCCAGCTGGTGGTCGCTGCCCGGCTCGGCGCCGCGCAGGTTCTCCAGCGCGGCCTCGGTCCAGGTCGTCAGGCCCTGCTCCCGCCACGCCGGGTCGGCGTACAGGTCCACGGCCAGCTTCACCTGCCGGTGCAGCGACTGGACGACGCCGATGTCCGACTCCTTGCCGATGCCCGACAGGACCAGGGCGAGGTAGTCGCGCGTCGCCAGCTCGCCGTCGCGGGTCATGTCCCAGGCCGAGGCCCAGCACAGCGCCCGCGGCAGCGACTCGGTGAAGTCGCCGAGGTGCGCGGTGACGTTCTCCAGCGAGACCTCGTCCAGGCGGACCTTGGCGTACGACAGGTCGTCGTCGTTCAGCAGCACGACGGCCGGACGGGTCCGGCCGACCAGCTCCGGAACCGCGGTCAGCTCGCCGTCGATGTCCAGCTCGATGCGGTCCGTACGGACGAGCTTGCCGGCGGCGTCCAGGTCGTACAGGCCGATAGCGATGCGGTGCGGGCGCAGCGTCGGCTCGCCCTTCGCACCCGCGGGCAGCGCCGGGGCTTCCTGGCTGACCGCGAACGCGGTGATGGTGCCGTCCGCCGCCGTCTCGATGCGGGGGCGCAGGACGTTGATGCCGGCCGTCTCCAGCCACGCCTTCGACCAGGCGGTCAGGTCGCGGCCCGAGGTCTCCTCCAGGGCGCCCAGCAGGTCCGACAGGCGCGTGTTCCCGAACGCGTGCGCCTTGAAGTACGCCTGCACGCCCTTGAAGAAGGCGTCCGTGCCCACGTAGGCGACGAGCTGCTTGAGCACCGAGGCGCCCTTGGCGTACGTGATGCCGTCGAAGTTGACCAGGACGTCGTCCAGGTCACGGATGTCGGCCATGATCGGGTGCGTGGACGGCAGCTGGTCCTGCCGGTACGCCCAGGTCTTCATCGAGTTGGCGAAGGTGGTCCACGCGTGCGGCCACTTCGTGCCCTCGGCGGAGGCCTGGCAGGCGACCGAGGTGTACGTCGCGAACGACTCGTTCAGCCACAGGTCGTTCCACCACTCCATGGTGACCAGGTCGCCGAACCACATGTGCGCGAGCTCGTGCAGGATCGTCTCGGCGCGGCCCTCGTACGCCGCGTCCGTCACCTTCGAGCGGAAGACGTACTGGTCGCGGATGGTGACCGCGCCCGCGTTCTCCATCGCGCCCGCGTTGAACTCGGGGACGAAGAGCTGGTCGTACTTGGCGAACGGGTAGTCGTACGCGAACTTCTCCTGGAACCAGTCGAAGCCCTGGCGGGTCACGTCGAAGATCGCCTCGGCGTCCAGGAACTCGGCGAGCGACGGCCGGCAGTAAATGCCCAGCGGCACCGACTGGCCGTTCGGGCCCTCGTACGAGCTGTGCACCGCGTGGTACGGGCCGGCGATCAGGGCCGTGATGTACGTGGAGATGCGCGGCGTCGGCTCGAAGCGCCAGACGTTGTCCTTGACGTCCGCGGCATCCGGCGTCGGAGAGTTCGAGATGACCGTCCAGCCCTCGGGGGCCGTCACGGTGAACTGGAACGTCGCCTTCAGGTCGGGCTGCTCGAAGCTGGCGAACACGCGCCGCGCGTCCGGCACCTCGAACTGGGTGTACAGGTAGGCCTGCTGGTCGACCGGGTCGACGAAGCGGTGCAGGCCCTCGCCCGTGTTGGTGTAGGCGCAGTCCGCGACGACGCGGAGCTCGTTGGCGCCGGCCGCGAGGTGGTGCAGCGCGATGCGCGAGTCCCGGAAGACCTCGGCCACGTCCAGCGACTTGCCGTTCAGGACGACCTCGTGCACGGCCGGGGCGACCAGGTCGATGAAGGTCTCGGCGCCGGCCTCGGCCGACTGGAACCGCACGGTGGTCACGGACGGGTACGTGCCGCCCTCCTGCGCACCGCTGAGATCGAGTTCGACCTCGTACGAGTCGACGGTGAGCAGCTTCGCCCGCTGCTGAGCCTCTTCACGGGTGAGATTCGTGCCAGGCACGCGGTCATCTCCTTTGATGGTGACGTTGCCCCGCCATCCTTCCACGTGGCGCCGACCAGGCGCCTTCGAGTAATCCACGGGCGAAACTCGACGTCCGATTTCCGCCAGCTTCGCCGCTTCCGGGCGCGCACTCTGGACGCCATGACCACACGATTCGCACCCTCCGCGCCCCGAACGGCGCTCCACGCGGTACGTCCCATCGCCCCCGCCGCACTCGCCGCACTGCGCGTCCGTGACGACGCCGGCCGCCCCTGCCTGCCGTACGAGGACCCCGAGGGCGGCGCCCCGCTGCGCTGCTGCCTGCGCCGCAGCCGCCCCGGCGAGCGGATCGCACTCGTCTCGTACGCGCCGCTGCGCCGCTGGGCGGCCGAGCACGGCGCCGACCCGGGCGCGTATGACGAGCAGGGGCCGGTGTTCATCCACGCCGCCGACTGCGGTGGCCCGGCCGAGGCCCCCGGGTACCCCTTCGCCCACCCCGGGGCACTGCGCACGGCCCGCCGCTACGACGCCGCGGGGCACATCCTCGGCGGTCGCGCCCTGTCCCCGGGCGCGACCGCCGAGGAAGCCGACGCGGTGCTGGAGGAGGCGTTGGCGCAGGCCTTCGCGGACCCGGAGGTCGCGCTCGTGCACGTGCGCGCCACCGAGTTCGGCTGCTTCCTCTTCGAGGCCCGCAGGCCCTGACGGGCGGCGGGAACGCAGGAGGGGGCGGCACCGGCCGGTGCCGCCCCCTCCTCGCGCGACCGGGATCAGCCGCGGAGCTCCTCGGCGATCAGCTCGGCGATCTGCACCGCGTTCAGGGCCGCGCCCTTGCGGAGGTTGTCGTTCGAGACGAACAGCGCGAGGCCGTTCTCGACCGTCTCGTCGACGCGGATGCGGCCCACGTACGAGGCGTCCTTGCCCGCCGCCTGGAGCGGGGTCGGGATCTCCGAGAGCTCGACGCCCGGGGCGTCCTTGAGCAGCTCGTACGCGCGCTCCACGCTGATCGGGTTCGCGAAGCGGGCGTTGACCTGGAGGGAGTGGCCGGAGAAGACCGGCACGCGCACGCAGGTGCCGGAGACCTTGAGCTCCGGGATCTCCAGGATCTTGCGGGACTCGTTGCGGAGCTTCTGCTCCTCGTCGGTCTCGAAGGAGCCGTCGTCGACCAGGTTGCCCGCGAGCGGGATCACGTTGTACGCGATCGGGCGCTTGTAGACGGCCGGCTCGGGGAAGTCCACCGCGCCGCCGTCGAAGGTCAGCTGGTCGGCGGCCTCGGAGACCGCGCAGGCCTGGCCCTTGAGCTCGGCGACACCGGCCAGGCCGGAGCCGGAGACGGCCTGGTAGGTGGTGGCGACCATCGACGTCAGGCCGGCCTCGTCGTGCAGCGGGCGCAGCACGGGCATCGCGGCCATGGTGGTGCAGTTCGGGTTCGCGATGATGCCCTTGGGGCGGTTCTTGACCGCGTGCGGGTTGACCTCGGAGACGACGAGCGGCACGTCGGGGTCGCGGCGCCAGGCGGAGGAGTTGTCGATCACGACCGCGCCCTGGGAGGCGACCTTCTCGGCGAGGGCCTTGGAGGTCGCGCCGCCCGCGGAGAAGAGGACGATGTCGAGGCCGGAGTAGTCCGCCGTGGAGGCGTCCTCGATGGTGATCTCCCGGCCCTCCCAGTCGAGGGTCGAGCCCGCGGAACGGGCCGAGGCGAACAGCCGCAGCTCGTCCACCGGGAACTTGCGCTCGGCGAGGATGCCGCGCATGACTGCGCCGACCTGACCGGTGGCTCCGACGATTCCGACCCTCACGGTGACTCCTTTTGCTCCGTACGACGCGGGCGCGCGTGAAGCCATCATGCGTTCGACCCCACGAGGCTTGTCCAATCCATTGTCCGAGGAACGGACAGTGTCACGCGTGTGAACCCCCGTGACACGTTCGTGGCGGCCGTGTTGCACCCCCGCCGAACGCCCCTTTCGCCAGGTCGCGGCTGGTTACGGTCCGGTCTGTCGCGTCCGCTCGCCGGACGGGCGTTCCGCATATCGAACTCGGGGAGAACCACCGTGCGCGCCATCCGCCACAGCCACCGCCACCGCCGCCGGTCCATACCGGCGCTCGCCGCCCTCGCGGCGGCCGCCGTCGCCGCACCCGTCCTGCTGGCCGCCACCCCGGCGGCCGCCCATCCGCGCGAGGGCAGGCTGGCCAAGGAGCTGGTGTCGGAGGTCACCGCCCGCGGTGCCTACCGCCACCTGGCCAGGTTCCAGCAGATCGCCGAGGCCAACGGAGGCAACCGGGCGGCCGGCACGCCCGGCCACGCCGCCTCGGCCGCGTACGTGCACGACACCCTCCGGAAGGCCGGGTACCAGGTCGCGTACCAGGACTTCGACATCTACGAGGCGCACACGAAGACGGAGAGGACCACCGTCCTCGCGGGCGTCGACGGCGCGCCGCGCGAGCTGGCCACCGCCGCCTTCACCTTCACCAAGTCCACCCCGGCCGGCGGCCTGACCGCCCCGCTCGCCCTCGCCCGGGTCGACGAGACCCCGGGCTGCGACGCCGCCGACTACCCGGCCGGGGCCTTCACCGGGAGGATCGCCCTGGTCAAGCGCGGCTCCTGCACCTTCGCGGAGAAGCAGAAGGCCGCCGCCGCGGCCGGCGCCCTCGGCGTGATCGTCTACAACCACAGCGGGACCACCCCGGTGCGGGGCGGGTTCTCCTCGCCCGCCGAGGGGATCATCCCGAGCGCCGGACTGACCCTCGCCGACGGCGAGGCGCTGGCCGCGGCCGCGGCCGCGGGCGAGGTGACCGTACGGCTGGACCTGGACCAGGAGCACGTGAAGAAGACCACCCGCAACGTGGTCGCCGAGACCAGGGGCGGCCGCTCCGACCGCGTCGTCACCGTCGGCGCCCACCTGGACTCGGTCCCCGAGGGCCCGGGCATCAACGACAACGGCTCCGGCTCCGCGGGCCTGCTGGAGGTGGCCCTCAAGCTCGCGGACGAGGGCGCCAACAAGAAGGGCAAGGGCCCCGCGAACAAGGTCCGCTTCGCCTGGTGGTCGGCCGAGGAGCTCGGCCTGCTGGGCTCCGAGCACTACGTGGCGCAGCTGTCCGAGAAGCAGAAGAAGGACATCGCGCTCTACCTGAACTTCGACATGATCGCCTCGCCGAACCCGGTCCAGTTCGTCTACGACGGCGACGACTCGGACCGGGTCGGCGAGGGCGCGGGCCCGGCCGGCTCGGCGCAGATCGAGGCGCTCATCAACGGCTTCCTCGACACGAAGGGCAAGCCGCACGAGGGCAGCGACTTCGACGGCCGCTCGGACTACGGCCCGTTCATCGCGAACGGCATCCCGGCCGGCGGTACGTTCACCGGCGCCGAGGGCATCAAGACCGCCGAGCAGGCCAAGCGGTACGGCGGCACGGCGGGGGCCCCGTACGACCCGAACTACCACGGGGCGGGCGACACCCTGAAGAACCTGGACCTGAAGGCCTTCGACACCAACCTGGACGTCATCGCCCACGCGGTCGGCACGTACGCCCAGGACCTGAGCTCGCTGGGCAAGTAGCCGGCGCGCGGCCTCGCGGGGGGAACGGCGAAGGGGCGGGCGCCCGATCCGGGCGCCCGCCCCTCCGTCATGCGATCAGCCGGTCACCCGTTACGGGAGGACCTTCTCGATCTGGACGCTGCCGGTGCCGGCGGCGGTGCCGCGGGCGTTGAGCAGCTTGACCTCGCCGAAGAACTGACGGCCCTCGGGGGCCGGAGCGGCAGCGAGGACGTTCGCCGTGACGGACGCCGAGGCGCCGTTGGCGAGGTTCACCGCGGCGGCCTCGTCGACCTGGACGGCGCCCAGGGCGGACGAGAAGTACACGTCGCGGTAGTCGTACGTGGTGGACCCGGACGGAACGGCGTAGCCGTCCACCTGGATGGTGTAGGTGCCGGCGGCCGGGTTGAGCAGGGTCACGGCCTCGTCGGAGTCGCCGTCGGCGGAGGAGCCGACCTTCACGCCGTCCTTGAGGACGGTGAGGTCCAGGTCGGCACCGGTGTCGGAGACACCGCCGATGGCCACGTCCAGGCGGGAGACGCCCTCACCGATGGTGACGGTGCTCGTCTGGGTCTCGCCGTTCGCGATGGTCGGCTTGGCGACCTTCGCGGAGCCGAGCGCGCCGCCCTGGAGCTTGCCGCCGCTGATCGCCGCGGCGTCGTTCTTGATGGTCCACTGGACCGGGGCGGGGGTGCCCTGCTTCACCTCGGGCAGGACCTTGACCGCCGGGTCGAAGGCCGCGCCGAGGACGCTGATGTCCAGCTTGAACGGGTTGTCGAGCAGCGGCGACGTACGGCGCGCCTCGACCTCGATCTCCCAGACGCCCGGCGTCGGGTTCGCGTACGAGCGCAGGTCGGGGCGGCACAGGTTGGCCGGGTTGTCGTAGTTCGGGTAGCACTGGGTGGTCGCGCTGTCCTCGACGCCCACACCGTACGGGTGGATCGAGATGAAGCGCGTCTGGCTGCCCGGCTTGAGACCGCCCAGGGCGACCTCGAGGGACTTCGCGCCCTGCGGGACGGTCACGAAGTACGACTTGTGGCTGTTGCGCTGCACGGAGGAGGTGTCAGACGTCGTGAACGACGGCTTCGCCAGCGGCGTGGAGGCGACGACCGTGGTCAGGATCTGCTTGTCGATGCCCTCGGTGGTCTCGTCGTCCAGCTGCAGGATGCCGCTGTGCACGCCGGCCGTCTTGGGCTTGGCCTCGACCTTGATGGTGACCGGCTTGTTCAGCGGCAGCGTGACGTAGTCGTAGTCGCCGAGGACCTTGAACGTGCCGTCGTTGTTGCGCCAGCTCAGGTTGTGCCGGGTGCCGTACTTGACTCCCGTGGTGCGGGTGACGACGACGTCGTAGACCTTCTTCTGGCCGACCTTGAGGCCGCCCTCGCGGTCGTAGAGGCCGGTGCCGAAGCCCGGGGTCTTCAGGAACTGGTCGATCGCGGTGTCGACCGGGGCCTTGACGGTGAACTCGTTGGCCTTGGCGTCGCGCTGGAGGGACTCCCACGCGTCGACGATGTTGATGAGGCCCGCGCCCTGGGCGTGCGCCGGGACGTCGTCGATCTTCTTCGCGGTGCTGGTGAGCGCCACGCGCAGGCTCGCCGGGGTGACCGTCATGTGGTGCTGCTTGGCGGCCGAGAGCAGCAGGGCGCTGGCGCCCGTCGCCTGCGGCGAGGACATCGAGGTGCCCTGCAGCATCGAGTAGCCGGCCGGCAGGTTGTAGCCGGCCTCCTTCACCGGGGAGCCGGGCAGCCAGGTCTGCGTGGTGTTGATGGCGGCGCCGGGGGCGGTGATGGTCGGCGTGAAGCCGCCGTCCTCACGCGGACCGCGCGAGGAGAACGGGAACATGTTGTACTTCTTGGTCACGCCGGAGCCGTAGTTCGCGGCCCAGGTCTCCTTGGAGACCGCGGCACCCACGGAGATGACCTTGTCCGCGAGACCGGGGTCGCCGATGGTGTTGACACCGGGGCCCTCGTTGCCCGCCGAGATGACGAGCTGGACACCGTAGGTGTCGATGAGGTTCTTGTAGAGCTCGGCGCGGGCGTTGTTGCCGTCGTTCAGCGCCGGCAGGCCGCCGATGGACATGTTGACGATGTCCACACCGCGGTTGACGACGAGGTCGATCATGCCCTCGGTCAGCGCGACGTTGGTGCAGCCGCCGGACCAGGAGCAGGCGCGCGAGGAGACGATCTTCGCGCCGGGCGCCTCGCCGTTCATCTTGCCGCCGAAGAGGCTGTTGGCGGCGGTGATGCCGGCGACGTGCGTGCCGTGCTCGGACTCGATGATGCCGATGTTGACGAAGTCGGCCTTCTTGCCGACCCAGTCCCCGCCCAGCGGGTCCATCGGGACGTCCTTGCGGATCTGGATCACGAACGGAATGCGCTCGGCGACGTCGGTCGCCGGGTTGTCCGTGCCGAAGTAGCCGATCTGGTAGCCGTCCTTGTACGGCTTCATCGGCTCGTTGTTCGTGAAGTCGCCGTCCTGGTCGGTGTCGACGCGGACGGTGCCGGCGGCGGCGTCGTAGAGCATGCCGAACCGGTCGGTGGTGTCCCCGTCCCGGTTGACGTCGCCCTTCGCGTCACCGGTGGCGGTGATCGACTCGCTGAACCGGCTCCACTGGTACGAGCCCTCCGGGGCCTTCCAGCTCTGGCCGCCCGCGGAGAAGGTGCCGCCCGCGGCCGTCACCGGGGTGATCTGCGCGCGCCAGGTGGCGTCGTTGTCCGTGATCGGGTCGGTCGCGGTGACCCAGTCGACGATCTTGCGCTCGCCGGTGGTGGTCTTCTGGAGCGCCGGGTGGCCGAGGTCGACGCCCGAGTCCAGGATGCCGATGGTCACGCCGCGGCCGTCGGCCTGCGGGTTCTTGGCGACGAAGTCCACCGCGCCCGTCTCGAAGGACGGGTTGTACGGGTTCTTCGCGGGGGTGTTCTTGTCCGGCCCCGGGTAGGTCTCGGAGGCGGTCTTCCCCACCGTCCCCGAGTCCTTGCCCGCGTCGGGACGCGGGTCCGAGAGCTGGATCTCGTGCTTGAGGTCCAGGGCGTGCACCGAGGACAGCTTCGCGGCCGCCTTCAGCGCGGCCTCGGCCTTGGCGGTCGGCAGCGTGGCGCGCACGTAGCCGAGCTTGTCGTTCGTCTGCCCGACGGAGGCGCCCTGGACCGCACCGAGCTGGTCGGCGACCTGCTTGGTCTGGCCGGGGGCGGTGGCCACCATGACGGTGACGGTCGCGTCACCCTTGGCCTTGGCCTGCTGGAGCAGCTCGGCGTCCGCCGAGCCGATCTTCTCGTCGGCGGACTTGACGGCCGGGCTCGTGCCCGGGGTGCCGGCGGGGCCGGTCGCCGCGAACACGGGCATCGCGCCCGCGGTCGCCAGCGCGGCGACCAGGCCGGCCGCGGCCGCGACACGCGCGACGCGTCTGGCCCCGGATATGGAGCTGGGGGATTCGAGGGTCATCAGCATCCCTGGATAAGTGAAAGATACGGTCCGGATTTCGGTGCCGGATGACCGGTCAGCTTTGCGCAACCGACCGCTCTTTGGGGAGGCTTGTCATTGACCGAGACCTGACATGGCGGACTCTCGCCAGCTCGGACCATGCGCCATCGAGGCCGTACCGGGGCGTACTCGTACGAATCACAGGGGTTGAAGAGTTTCTTTGTCGACTTCCCGACCTCGTCGCGCGGGTGGGGCGATGCGCGGTCTCAGATCGGGTGTGACAACTTCGGGCGTCTCAGCGCACGCGCGTGCGCGCGTTGTGTCGTCGGGGAGGCTCGCCGCCTTGGACGCGGCGGGTCTTCATCGGGGCCGGCCGGCAGGTCCGGGGCGAGCGTACGGGACCGGCCGGCCGGCCGGTCGCCCCTCTCACCTGGGGAGGACGACCAGGTACGCGGCCGGCTCGCGGTCGGCGGACGCCGTCAGCGCGGTCCGGACCACCGCGGCTTGCTGCTCGGGCCAGTCGCGCAGCTTGCGCGGGGTGATGTGCAGGACGGTCACCCCGAGCCGCTCCAGGGTCTCCCGCTTGCGGACGGCCTCCGAGAACTGCTCGTCCTCGCCCTGCCGGGGCGCGCGGGTGTCGATCTCCACGGCGACGGCCTGTTCGGGCCAGTACGCGTCGACCCCGCCGAGGTGCGGGCCGCCGGGCAGGCGCAGGTCCACGTTCCAGACCGGCTCGGGGAGTTCGTAGCCCCGTACGAGCTGGTACAGCCGGTCCTCGGCGATGGCCCGGCCCTCCGCGAGCAGGGACTCGACGGCGTCCACGACGTGGGAACGGTTCAGCAGCCGGGCCACCGTCAGCTCCCGTACGACGGCGGCGGGTTCGCAGTGCCCGCCGCGGACGGCCTCGCTGAGCAGGCGGCGTACGGTGCCCGCGTCGGAGAGCTGGGAGACCGCGTCGGCCAGCGCCCGGGCCACCGGGGCGACGGGGAGCCCGGTCACCTCCTGCGGGCGGGGCGGGGTGTGCGTCCGCACGATCCGGACGGTGCCGACGGAGCGGAGCCGGCGGGTGTGGGGCACCAGGACGTCGATCTGCGTGAGGGCGAGCAGCGCGGGCGCGGAGGCGAACCGGTACAGCGCGAGGGCCGCGAGCCCGGTGATCATGGCCTCGCCGCCGCGGCGGCCCGCGTACAGCAGGGCGGCGTGCAGGCGCTCCTCGCTGGTCGCGGCGCCGGGGTGGAGCAGGAACACCCCCGGCAGGATCTCCTGCCAGGGCCGTCCGGCGGCTTCGGAGGCGCTGACGCCGTGCTCGCGGAGCTGGGCGAGGCTCATCACGCGGGGGCGGTTGCCGGTGAGGTGG
Source organism: Streptomyces sp. WM6372 (assembly GCF_001279655.1). Lineage (NCBI taxonomy): Bacteria > Bacillati > Actinomycetota > Actinomycetes > Kitasatosporales > Streptomycetaceae > Streptomyces > Streptomyces sp. WM6372. The sequence goes on from NZ_LGDB01000070.1 coordinate 17,320, forward strand.
GCGAGGGGGAGGGGCGCGTTGTGGTTCATGCGGCGGAGATTCCCGCCCGCCCCGGCCCCGCTAACCCCTGTTACGTACCCGTCGACAAATCCGGACAAGACCGCACTAAAGTACGGCCGTTCGAAAGCCGATAGCGCCGTTCGCATGTCGCGGCGGGGCCGGTCCGCCCGGGCGGACCGCCGACGGCGTGCTAGACCGCGGCCGAGCCCGCGGCGGCCGCCGCGTCGCAGGCCTGCGCGCGCAGCGCCCGCGCCAGGTCGTCACGGGCCTCCAGCACCAGGCGGCGCAGCGCCGGAGCGGAGTCGGCGTGCGCGGCGAGCCAGGCGTCCGTGGCGGCCAGCGTCGGCTCCGAGTCCTCCAGCGAGGGGTACATCCCCTTCACCACGTGCATGCCGATCTGGATCGACCGGTCCGCCCAGATCCGCTCGATCACCTCGAAGTAGCGCCCCGCGTAAGGCGCCAGCAGGGCCCGTTGCGAAGGCTGCTGCATGCCCGCGATCGTCGCCTCCACCAGCGCGTTCGACAGGGCGTCCGACTCGACGACCGCCGCCCACGCCTGGTCCTTGACGGCCTCGGACGGCCGCGCCGCAAGGCAGCGCACCTGGTGCCGCTTGCCCGACGCCGTGTCGTCGCGCGCCAGTTCCGCCGTCAGCACGGCCTCGTCCACCGCGCCGTGCGCGGCCAGCGGCAGCAGGAAGTCCCACCGCAGCTCCTGGTCCACGTCGAGCCCGTCGATCCGGGCCGAACCGTCCAGCAGCCCCAGCAGCAGCTGGAAGTCGCCCTCCGTCGCCGCACCCGCCGCGAAGAAGCGGGCCCAGGTCAGCTGGTGTTCCGAGCCCGGCTCCGCCAGCCGCAGCTCCTGCAGCGCGACCGCCGACAGCACCCGGCCGCCCTGCTCGCGCCAGTCGGCCGCCGCGTAGTGCGTGACCGCCGTCAGCGCCTGCGTGTGCAGCATCTGGAGCACGCCGACGTCGCTCTCGCGGCCGGCGTGGGCCAGCACCATCGAGATGAAGTCGCGCGCCGGCATCAGCCCGTCCCGCGTCAGGTTCCACAGCGCCGACCAGCACAGCGCCCGCGCCAGCGGGTCCGCCACGCTCCCGAGCCGCTGGCGCAGCGTCGCCAGCGAGCCCTCGTCGAAGCGCATCTTGCAGTACGTGAGGTCGTCGTCGTTGACCAGCACCAGGTCGGGCCGCTCCTGCCCGGCCAGCTTCGCCACGACCGTGGAGGCGCCGGCCACGTCCGCCTCGGCCTGCGCGTAGCGGACCAGCGCGCCTTCCTCCAGCCGGTACAGGCCGACCGCCACCCGGTGGGGGCGCAGCTCGTCGCCCTCCTGGACCACCGACAGCTCGGTCACCCGGCCGCCCGCGTCGTACGTCACCACCGGAGTCAGCACGTTCACGCCGGCCGTCTGCAGCCATGCCCGCGACCACTCGGCCATGTCCCGCCCGGAGACCTCGCCGAGCACCGACAGCAGGTCGTCCAGCGTGGTGTTCCCGTACGCGTTGGCCTTGAAGTAGCGCCGCGCGCCCTCCAGGAACGCGTCCCGGCCCACGTAGGCGACGAGCTGCTTGAGCACCGCCGCGCCCTTGGCGTAGGTGATGCCGTCGAAGTTGAGCTTCGCGTCCTCCAGGTCACGGATGTCGGCCGTGATCGGGTGCGTGGAGGGGAGCTGGTCGGCCCGGTACGCCCACGCCTTGCGGTTGTTGGCGAAGGTCACCCATGCCTGGTCGAAGCGGGTCGCCTCCACCTGCGAGAACGAGCCCATGAAGTCCGCGAAGGACTCCTTCAGCCACAGGTCGTCCCACCACTTCATGGTGACGAGGTCGCCGAACCACATGTGGGCCATCTCGTGCAGGATCGTGTTGCAGCGGCGCTCGTACGCGGCCCGCGTCACCTTGCCGCGGAAGATGTACTCCTCGCGGAAGGTCACCATCCCCGGGTTCTCCATCGCGCCCAGGTTGTACTCGGGCACGAAGGCCTGGTCGTACTTCCCGAAGGGGTACGGGTAGTCGAAGTGCTCGTGGAAGAAGTCGAAGCCCTGCTTGGTGACGAGGAAGACGTCGTCCGCGTCGAAGTGCTTCGCCAGCCCCTTGCGGCACATCGCGCCCAGCGGGATCGTCAGGTCCCCGCGCGTGTAGGTGTCCGTCACGTAGTGGTACGGGCCCGCCACCACGCAGGTGATGTACGTGGAGATCGGCGCGGTCTCGGCGAAGCGCCGGGTCTGGCCCTCGCGGGACTCCTCGGCGCCGTTGCTCCAGACGTGCCAGCCCTCCGGCGCGGTCACCTCGAAGCGGTAGGGGGCCTTCAGGTCGGGCTGCTCGAAGTTCGCGTACACGCGGCGGGCGTCGGCCGGCTCGTACTGCGTGTAGAGGTAGACCTCGCCGTCCTCCGGGTCGACGAAGCGGTGCATGCCCTCGCCCGTCCGGCTGTACGCGCAGTTCGCGTCCACCACCAGGACGTTCTCGGCGGCCAGATCGGCCAGGGCGATCCGCGCCCCGTCGAAGACGGCGGCCGGCTCCAGCTCCCGCCCGTTGAGGGTGACGGAGTTCACCGACGGGGCGACGAGGTCGGCGAAGGTGGCCGAGCCGGGGGCCGCGGCCCGGAAGCGGATCGTGGTCACCGAGCGGAAGGTCCGGGGTCCCTCGGCCGGTTCGGCCTCGTCCACGGCTGACCTCAGGTCGAGGACCACCTCGTACCCGTCGACGGACAGCAGCTCGGCCCGCTCGCGGGCCTCGTCACGGGACAGATTCTCTCCGGGCACGTGCACTCCTTCGTGCGTGATCGCGATACCTGACGGAATCCTCGCACGGGGGAATGCGGGCGGCCCCGGCCTGGTTGGCGAGGGGGAAACACGACCAGTGATGCTCAAGCGACTCGAGGAGAGACATGGCCGACACCCAGGTGCGCGAGAAGACCCCGGTCGACTTCTGGTTCGACCCGCTCTGCCCCTGGGCCTGGATGACGTCCCGCTGGATGCTGGAGGTCGAGAAGGTCCGCGACGTCGAGGTGCGCTGGCACGTGATGAGCCTCGCCGTCCTCAACGAGAACAAGCTCGAAGAGCTGCCCGAGCGCTACCGCGAGATCCTCGGCCCCAAGGGCTGGGCCCCGGTCCGCGTCGTCATCGCGGCCCAGCAGAAGCACGGTGACGAGGTCACCGGCAAGCTCTACACCGCGCTCGGCACCCGGATCCACAACGAGGACAAGGGCGCGACCCGCGAGGTCATCGCCGAGGCTCTGGCGGAGGTCGGCCTGCCGGCCGAGCTGCTGGCCTACGCCGACTCCGACGAGTACGACCAGGTGCTGCGCGACTCCCACAACAACGGCATCGAGCGCGTCGGCCAGGAGGTCGGCACCCCGGTGATCTCCGTGCCCGGCGCCGAGGGCGACGAGGTGGCCTTCTTCGGCCCGGTCGTCACCCCGACCCCGCGCGGCGAGGCCGCCGCCCGGCTGTGGGACGGCACCCTGCTGGTCGCCTCCACCCCCGGCTTCTACGAGATCAAGCGCACCCGCACCAAGGGCCCGTCCTTCGAGTAGGGCTTGCGGCAGACCGTCCGGCGCATACAGAAGACCCCCGCAAGTCACGTCCTTGCGGGGGTCTTCCGTTGGACACGTCCGCACGCGAAGGCTGAGAAGACGATCACGAGGCGGACGGCTCGGTGGAGCTGTGATCAGCCCTTGACGGGGATCAGCAGCGGGGTGTTCGCCTTGGCGTCGGTGTAGCGCTTGGCCACGTCCTGCCAGTTGACGACGTTCCACATGGCTTCGATGAAGTCCACCTTCTGGTTCTTGTACTGCAGGTAGAAGGCGTGCTCCCAGGCGTCGAAGACCAGGATCGGGGTGCTGGCCATGCCCACGTTGCCCTGGTGGTCATAGATCTGCTCGACGACCAGACGGCCGCTGACGGGCTCGTACGCGAGCACGCCCCAGCCGGAGCCCTGCGTCGCGGAGGAAGCGAAGGTCAGCTGCTTCTTGAACTTCGCGAACGAGCCGAAGGACTCGGTGATCGCGTCGGCCAGGTCGCCGAGGCCGTCGGCCGCGGTGGGCTCGCCGCCGCCCTCGCCGGTCTTCGGGCTGGCCATGTTGTGCCAGTAGATGCTGTGCAGGATGTGACCGGAGAGGTGGAAGGCCAGGTTCTTCTCCAGGCCGTTCAGCGCGCCCCAGTTCTCCTTGTCCCGGGCCTCCGCCAGCTGCTCCAGCGTGGTGTTGGCGCCGGCGACGTAGGCCGCGTGGTGCTTGTCGTGGTGCAGCTCGATGATCTGCGGGTTGATCACCGGCTCCAGCGCCGCGTAGTCGTACGGAAGCTCAGGAAGCGTGTAGATGGCCATGCGTGTTATCCGGTCCCCTCAGCGTGCCAACTGCTTATTGCAATCAATGCGCAACTGCACGCTAGCAGTATCTATTCCGGCGATCACGTAAGGGTCGCCTCTGTAAACGCAGGTGGGCCCCGTGCGTTCGCACGGGGCCCACCGGGGACGGAGCGGATGTCAGCGGGCGGCCGCCGCCCGGCGCTGCATCGCGTAACCGGTCACCGCCAGGGCGACGGTGAGGCCGCCGGTGAAGACCACCTGGACCCGGGTGTCCTGGTCCAGGACCATCAGGACCAGGACCCCGGCCACCCCGGCCAGCGCCACCCAGGTCAGGTACGGGAAGCCCCACATCTTCACGACCAGCTTCTGCGGAGCCTCCCGCTCCAGCCTGCGCCGCAGCACGAACTGCGAGACGGCGATGAAGCCCCAGACGACGAGGATGACCCCGCCGACCATGTTCAGCAGCCAGGCGAACAGGGTGTCCGGGTACCAGTACGACAGCAGCACGGTGACGAAGCCGAACCCGCAGGAGGCGAGCACCGCGCGGCGCGGCACCCGGCCGCTGACCTTGCCCAGCGCCTTCGGGCCCTGGCCGCGGGCGACGAGCGAGTAGGCCATGCGCGAGGAGCCGTAGATGTTGGCGTTCATCGCCGACAGCAGGGCGATCAGGATGACCACGTTCATGATCTCGCCGGCGGCCGGGATCCCCAGGTGGTCCAGGGCGGCCGCGTACGGGCCGTCCTCGGTCACCGCCGGGTCGTTCCACGGCAGCAGCGTGACGATGATCAGCATGGAGCCGACGTAGACGATCGCGATCCGCCACATGGTGGTCTTCACGGCCCTGGCCACGCCCTTGACGGGGTTCTCCGACTCGGCCGCCGCGATGGTCACCGTCTCCAGGCCGCCGTACGCGACGACCGAGGCGAGCAGTCCGACCAGCAGGCCGTCCATGCCGTTGGGCAGGAACCCGCCGTCGTGCACCAGGTTGGCGGCGCCGGGGGAGGAGGTGCCGGGCAGCAGGCCCAGGACGGCCAGCACGCCCAGGCCCAGGAAGAGCGCGATCGCGCCGATCTTGAGGGCGGCGAACCAGAACTCGAACTCGCCGAAGTGGGAGACGGCGCCCAGGTTGGTGCCGCAGAACAGCGCCATGAAGGCCAGCACCCACATCCAGGACGAGGTGCCGGGGAACCAGCCGGTCATGATGTGCGCCGCGCCGATCGCCTCGATGGCCACGCCCACGCACAGCAGGGTCCAGAACATCCAGCCGGCCGTGAACCCGGCCCAGGGGCCGATCGCCCGGTCCGCGTGGACGGAGAAGGAGCCGGAGGCCGGGTTCGCGGCGGACATCTCGCCGAGCATCCGCATCACGAACATGACGAGCAGACCGGACACGGCGTACGCGATCACGATCGAGGGACCCGCGGCGGCGATGCCGGCGCCGGAGCCCACGAAGAGGCCGGCGCCGATGACCCCGCCGAGGGCGATCATCGAAAGGTGGCGCTGCTTGAGGCCGTTGCCGAGGGGGGATCCGCCGTCGGCCCGCGCTGCCGTGCCGTGCTGCTGCTCGGGGGGTGTGGTGGTGCTCTGACTCATGGGGCCATAGTGCCCACCGTCCGGTTATCGAACATTTTTTGTCCAATATCCGGACAGTGGGCTGCTGGGCTGCCGGGCTGCCGGGCGCGGGCGTCAGGCCGCCCGGCGCGCCCGGAGCTCGCGCACCCACGCCACCACGAGGACCGCCCCGGCCGCACCCGCGGACCACAGCAGCTGCGGCCGCGCCGCGTCGTCGAACAGCATCAGCACCAGGACCGCCGCCATGCCGAGCAGCGCCGCCCACGTCAGGTACGGGAAGCACCACATCCGCAGCGTCAGGCGCTCCGGCATCTCCCGCTCCAGCATCCGCCGCAGCTTCAGCTCCGAGACCGCGATCAGCGCCCACACGAACAGCAGCACCGAGCCGACCGCGTTCAGCATGTAGAGGAAGACCGTGTCCGGCCACAGCAGGTTCAGCACCACCGACACGAAGCCGAAGGCCACCGAGGCGAACACGGCCCGGCGCGGCACCCCGCCGCCCGACACCTTCAGCAGCGACTGGGGCGCCTCGCCGCGCTCGGCCAGCGAGAACACCATGCGCGAGGAGCCGTACAGGTTGGCATTGAGCGCCGACAGCAGCGCCACGAACACCACGATGTTCATGATCTGGCCGGCCCCCGGGATCCCGATGGAGTCCAGGACGGCGACGTACGGGCTCTGCCCCGGCTCCAGCGAGTGCCACGGCAGCAGGGTCACGATGACCACCATCGAGCCGACGTAGAAGAAGAGGATGCGCCACACGGCGCTGCGCACCGCGCGGGCCACGGATTTGGCCGGGTCGTCGGACTCGGCGGCCGCGATGGTGACGACCTCCAGGCCGCCGAAGGCGAAGATGACCGCGAGCATGCCGGCGACCACTCCGCCGAAGCCCTCGGGGAAGAACCCGCCCTGGCCGGTCAGGTTGGCCGTGCCGATGGGATCGGTGTCGGGCAGCAGGCCGAAGATCGCCAGGGTGCCGAGGATCAGGAAGAGGACGATCGCGCCGACCTTGAGGGCCGCGAACCAGAACTCGAACTCGCCGAAGTTCTTCACGGCGGCCAGGTTGCTCACGGTGAAGACCACCATGAAGATCAGCACCCAGACCCACTGGTCGACCGAGGGGAGCCAGCCGTTCGCGATCTTCGCCGCACCGGTGGCCTCCACCGCCAGCACCACGACCAGCAGGAACCAGTAGAGCCAGCCCGCCGAGAACCCGGCCCAGCGCCCCAGCGCCTTCTCCGCGTACACGGAGAACGAGCCGGAGGCGGGCATCGCCGCCGACATCTCGCCGAGCGCGCGCATCACCAGCATGGCGAGGGCGCCCGCGAGCAGGTACGAGCAGATGATCGCGGGGCCGGCGATGCCGATGCCGGCTCCGGAGCCGACGAACAGCCCGGCGCCGATCACGCCGCCGAGGCCCAGCATGGTCAGGTGGCGCTGCTTGAGGCTGTGGCTGAGGGGTTCCGCCGGCAACTCGGACCCGCCGGAAGGGTTGGGTCCCGTCGGTCCCGTCGGTCCTGTTGGAGGGGTGGTGGGCAAGCGGTCGCGCATGAGTGGATGCTCGTACTCTCGTGCTCGGCAGCGGCGGTGGGGGCTCCGCATTCGGGTTGGCGGGACCCTACAGTCTCGCCGGACGGCGCCCATCCGCGCAAAACGGACGTGTTGTCTGAATCTGGCTCGTGACGCGGATCACTCCCCCTCGGGTGTGGACCCGCCTCTTTGTGCACTCCCCACCAAAGCGGTGAGCAGGGCTTTGTCCCGGCCGGAGGTGGGGCGGCGCCCGGCCGCGCACTAGCGTCGGTGATCGTCCCGTCACCCTCACCCCGCGGAGCCTCCGATGAGCACTGCTTCCGTCTCCTTCCGCCCCGGCACCGTCCTGGCCGACCTGCTGCCCGCGAGCCGCGTCCGCGACATCGCGCTCGTCGCCGGCGGAGCCGCGCTCACCGGCCTCGCCGCGCAGATCGCCGTGCCCGTCCCCGGCTCCCCGGTCCCGGTCACCGGCCAGACCTTCGCGGCCCTGCTGGTCGGTACCGCGTTCGGTGCCCGCCGCGGCTTCCTCTCGCTCGCCCTGTACGCCCTCGTCGGCATGGCGGGCGTGCCGTGGTTCGCGGGCGGCACCTCCGGCGCGGGCGGCGCCTCGTTCGGCTACGTGCTCGGCATGCTCCTCGCCGCCACCGTCGTGGGCGCGCTGGCCCGCCGCGGCGCCGACCGCTCGGTCCTCCGTACGGCGGGCACGATGGCGCTGGGCTCGGCCCTGATCTACGCCGTGGGCGTGCCGTACCTGGCGCTGTCCACCGGGATGTCCTTCGGCGCGGCCGTCGCGGCGGGGCTGACCCCGTTCCTGATCGGCGACGCGCTCAAGGCGGCGCTGGCGATGGGCCTGCTGCCCGCCGCGTGGAAGCTGGCCGGCCGCAAGTAGCCCGCCCCCGTACGCGTACGGCGGACCCTCGCACGGCAGACACGGCAGACACGGCAGCCCCGGACCACGTGAAGTGGTCCGGGGCTGCCGTGTGTCCGCATGCGTGACTACGCGCGCTCGACGGCCTTGCGGCGGATGTCGCGCACCACGCCGATGACCAGCACGACGGCGGCGACCAGCAGCGACAGCATGACCGTCTCGCGGTTGTCCTTGTCGTAGACCATGTAGCCCAGGACGAAGGTGATCATCGCGGCGGTGGCCCACGTCAGGTACGGGAAGAGCCACATCTTGACCGTCAGCTTGTCCGGCGCCTCGCGCACCAGGATCTTGCGCATCCGCAGCTGCGTCAGGCAGATCACCAGCCACACGAAGAGCGCGATCGCACCCGAGGAGTTCAGCAGGAAGCTGAAGACCGTGTCCGGGGAGGTGTAGTTGAAGTAGACGGCGGCGAAGCCGAAGACCACCGAGCCCAGGATGGCGGCCGTGGGCACGCCCCTCTTGTTGACCTTGGCGAAGACCTTGGGCGCGTCACCGCGCTCGCCCAGCGAGAACGCCATGCGCGAGGCCGTGTACATGCCCGAGTTCAGGCAGGACAGCACGGCGGTCAGGACGATCACGTTCATGATCTGGCCGGCGTGCGCGATGCCGATGGAGTCCAGGGCGGCGACGTACGAGCCCTTGTCGACGATCGACTTGTCGTTCCACGGCAGCAGGGTGAGGACGATGAAGATCGAGCCCAAGTAGAAGACGCCGATGCGCCAGATCACCGAGTTGGTGGCCTTGGTGACCGCGCGGCGCGGGTCCTCGGACTCGCCGGCCGCCAGGGTGACGATCTCGCTGCCCATGAAGGAGAAGACGACCATCAGCACACCGGTGAGGATGGAGCCCCAGCCGTTCGGCATGAACCCGCCGGCATCGGTGAGGTGGGCGAAGCCCGCGCCCGGGTTGTCCGAACCCGGCAGCACGCCGAAGACGGCGAGCATGCCGACGATGACGAAGGCGCCGATGGCGACGACCTTGATGCCGGCGAACCAGAACTCGAACTCGCCGTAGGACGAGACGGAGCCGAGGTTGGTGATCGTCAGGACCGCCATCACGATCAGGGCCCAGCCCCACTGCGGGACGGCCGGGATCCAGCCCTCGAGGATCTTCGCACCGGCGGTCGCCTCCACGGCGAGCACGACGACCCAGAAGAACCAGTACAGCCAGCCGATGGAGAAGCCGGCCCAGCGGCCGAGCGCGCGGTCGGCGTACGCGGAGAAGGAGCCGGAGTTCGGGCTGGCGGCGGCCATCTCGCCCAGCATCCGCATCACGAAGACGACCATCGCGCCGACGAGGAGGTACGAGATCAGGATGGCGGGGCCGGCCTTGGCGATGCCGCCACCGGAGCCGACGAAGAGACCGGCGCCGATGACGCCGCCAATGGCGATCATGGACAGGTGGCGGTTCTTGAGACCGGCCTTCAGACCGTCGGAGGGCTGCGTGTCGCCGGAGTTACCGGACGGGTCGCCTGCCTTCTGAAGGGTCGTCGTGGAGCTCATGGACGGATCCTTAGGTTCTCGGGTTGCGAGCCCGGGCATTCAAACCTGAGATGAACGCAGGACGGAAGACCTCAGTCCGGATCGTTGCTTTGGGACGAACGTCCAGGACCCGGGTCCTGCCGTGTCCCATCTGCGTTCTTTGGGTTTACTTGAGCTTTAGAAGTGACTTACGCGACACCCTGCCGCGGTCCGCGGGGGGTGCCCGTGCCACACTCGTCCCATGCGCGTGTACCTCGGATCCGACCATGCCGGCTTTGAGCTCAAGAACCACCTGGTGGACTGGCTCAAGAACAACGGCCACGAGCCCGTCGACTGCGGGCCCCACATCTACGACGCGGTGGACGACTACCCGCCGTTCTGCCTGCGCGCCGCGGAGAAGACCGCCGCCGACGCCGACGGCCTCGGCATCGTCATCGGCGGCTCCGGCAACGGCGAGCAGATCGCCGCGAACAAGGTCAAGGGCGTCCGCGCCATCCTGGCCTGGAGCGTCGAGACCGCGAAGCTCGGCCGTGAGCACAACAACGCCAACGTGATCTCCGTCGGCGGCCGCATGCACACGCAGGACGAGGCCGTCTCCTTCATCGAGGCCTTCCTGGCGACCCCGTACTCCGGCGAGGAGCGCCACACCCGCCGCATCGACATGCTCTCCGCGTACGAGCAGACCGGCGAGCTCCCCCCGATCCCGGCCCACCACCCGCAGGGCTGATCTTCCGCTCCACCGTGCCGCCGCGGCCTCCGGCCCGGCGGCACGGCCGTTTCCAGAGGTAGGAGCAGTGCAGTGCCCGAGGGGCATACGATCCACCGCCTCGCCCAGGACCACACCGAGCGCTTCGCCGGGCAGCCGGTCCGGGTGAGCAGCCCGCAGGGCCGCTTCGCCGAGAGCGCCGCCCTGCTCGACGGGCGGGACCTGGAGAGTGCCGAGGCGCACGGCAAGCACCTGTTCCTGGAACTCGGCGACGCCTGGATCCACATCCACCTCGGCCTGTTCGGCAAGCTCGGCTTCGGCCCCGCCCCGGCGCCCCCGGCCACCGACACGGTCCGGCTGCGGCTGCTCAACCCGGAGCACTGGGCCGACCTGCGCGGCCCCACCGCCTGCGCACTGATCGGCGAAGCCGAGAAGAAGGCGATACACGAGCGGCTCGGCCCCGACCCGCTGCGCCCGGCCGACGATCCGGACCGCGCCTGGAAGCGGATCTCCCGCTCCCGCACCACCGTCGCCGCCCTGCTCATGGACCAGAAGGTGATCGCGGGCGTCGGCAACGTCTACCGCGCCGAGGTCCTCTTCCGGCAGGGCATCGACCCGTACCGGCTGGGCAAGGACCTCGCGCGCGGCGAGTGGGACGCGATGTGGGCGGACCTGGCGGCGCTGATGCGCGAGGGCGTACGGAACAACCGGATCGACACCGTCCGCGACGAGCACCTGCCCGAGGCCATGGGCCGCCCGCCGCGCGTGGACGACCACGGCGGCGAGGTGTACGTCTACCGCAGGGCGAACATGCCCTGCCACATCTGCGGGACCGAGGTCCGCACCGCCGACCTGGCGGCGCGGAACCTCTTCTGGTGCCCCTCCTGCCAGACCCGGTGAGGCCGTCAGACCTGGTGAGGCTGTCGGACCCGGCGAGGCTGTCGGACCCGATGAGCCCGAAGCGCCCTCAGGCCGGACGACGGCTCAGAAGCCGTGCGGGAGCCAGGGCGCCACATCGCCGGTGAAGGCCCGCGAGGCCGCCGCCAGGGCGCCCGGGCGCAGCTCGCGCACCCGGCCGGCCGCCGCCAGCGAGCTCAGGGTGATCCCGCCGAGGTACGCCGAGCCCAGCTCCCGGGCCGACAGCTCCAGGTCCGCCGGGTCCGCGGTCCGCGTACAGGCGACGGCGCCCTGCGCGTCGGCGACCAGCCGCCACCGCCCCTCGTTCCACGGGCAGAACGCGTCCTCGACCTCCATCACCACGTCCAGCGGGGCCCCGTACGCCCGGGCCTCCAGGGCCGCCGGCAGGTCCACCAGCCGCAGGTGCAGCGAGTCGCGCGCGTTCGGCCGCGAACGCCGGATGTCGCTGACCAGGTGGAGCAGCGGATCGTCCACCGGCCGCCTGCCCGCCCGTACGGTCGAGGTCAGGTCCATCTCGAAGAGGTAGCGCCACAGCGCTGCCGTCGCGGCCGGATCCAGCGCGTCGAGATCGGCGACCTCGACCTTGCTCTCCCAGCCGTGTGCCGCGTACTCGGGCTTGACCCGGTAGCGGGCGTACCCGACCACCTCGCCGTCCGCCCGCTCCGCCACCACGCACTTGAGCGGCGAGGCGCCCTCGCGCATCGACTCCGGGTCCAGCAGGGACAACCGCTCCCAGCCCGGCTGCCGCGCCGGCATGCCGGGCCGCCGGGCGACCAGCTCGCCGTACACCTGCTCGCACTCCGGCAGCGCCTTGTCCGGGTCGACGAGCCGCAGCCGCACCTCGTCCGTCCCCGCCGGCACCGCGAGCCGTACGCGCGCGCTGTCGATGGTCAGGGCCATGGCGTACGTCGCGGTGCCGTAGCCGAAGCGCCCGTAGATCGCCGGTTCCGAGGCCGTCAGCACGGCGATCGGCTCGCCACCCGCCCGGACGTCGTCGAGTTGGCGGCGCATCATCGAGGTCAGCACCCCGCGCCGGCGGTGCGTGGGCGCGACCCCCACCATCGTGACCCCGGCCGCTGGCACCAGCGCCCCGCCCGGCACCGACAGCCGGAAGGAGAAGGCACCGGCCGAGCCGACGCAGGTCCCGCCGTCCCAGACGCCCAGAGAGCGCCCGACCTCTGTCAGAGACTTGTAGAGTTCCCGCTCCTGGGGAGACTCCGGCACCCCGCCGAACGCCAGTTCCAGGTGGTCGTACCAGACATCCCACTCATCAGCCTGCAATACGCGCATCTCAAGAGCCATACGCCCATCCTTACCAGGGCATTCCGTCACAGTCGAAGGGTTTTCGACCGTGCTGAGCCCCGTGGGAGACAGGCCGCAGACCCCAGGTCCGGGGGTCCCCCTGCGCGCGCACAGCCAGGATGGATAGGGTCCCGAAGCAATGGCCGGAGCACGCAGGGAGACGCTCATGGCCCGGACGCGCATGCTGTCGCACCGGGCCCGCACCGCCCTGCGCAAATCCGCCGTCGACTACTTCCGCGGCGACGCCTCCGACTGGCTCGCCTTCGCCGGGCTGCTCCTGACCGTCCCCGCCATCGCCTGCGGCACGCTCATGCTGCCCGTCTGGTTCTCGCCCTCCGCCCTCGTCCTGCCCATCGTCGCGGGCGGCCTGCTGCTGCGCCCCGCGAGCCTGCTCGCGCTGTACGCGGCCTCCGCCGCCGCCCTCATCGTCGAGGCGCTGGTCCTCGGGCCGTACACCCTGGGCCCCGCCCGGGTCACCCCCGGAACCGTCCTGGTCGTGGCCGCCTGCGGATTCTTCGGACTGGTCATCGCGCAGTTCCGCAGCCGCGTCGGCGTGCCCTGGCGGCGCGGCGGCACCATGCTCTTCGACCTGCGCGAACGCATCCGGGTCCAGAGCAAGCTGCCCGCCCTGCCGCGCGGCTGGCACCGCGAGATGGCCCTGCGCCCGGCCGGCGGCCAGTCCTTCTCCGGCGACTTCGTCGTCGCCGCCCGTACGAACGGCGGCCGGACCCTGGAGATCGTCCTGACCGACGTCTCCGGCAAGGGCATGGAAGCCGGCTCCCGCGCCCTGCTGCTGTCCGGCGCGTTCGGCGGCCTGCTCGGCGCCCTTCCCCCGCACGGGTTCCTGCCCGCAGCCAACGGCTACCTCCTCCGCCAGGACTGGGACGAGGGCTTCGCCACCTCCATCCACCTCGTCCTGGACCTGGAGACCGGCGACTACGAGCTCCTCTCCGCAGGCCACCTGCCCGCCCTCCAGCTCTCCGCGGGCACCGGCCGCTGGGAGGAGCGGTCCGGCGAGGGCCCGCTGCTCGGCGTCTACGACGGCGCCGAGTTCGAACCCGCCCGCGGCAACCTACGCCGCGGCGACGTCCTCATGCTCTTCACGGACGGGCTCGTCGAGACCGCCGACCGCGACATCAGCGAGGGCATCGACCGCCTCACCGGCGAGGCCGACCGCTACGTCGCCGCCGGGTGGGAGGGCGCGGCCTGGCACCTCATCGAAAAGGTCGCCAAGGACGTCAACGACGACCGCGCCCTGCTGCTCATCCGCCGCTCTCCCTGACCTGCGTACGGGGGTTTTCCCCACCACCGATCCGCCTGGTTCCGCCATGTCCGCACCCGTACCCCCGTCCGTAGCGTCGGGACCACGATCACCGACGGGTACGGAAGGCGGCACACCATGGGGCTCCGGCGGAGCAGGCGCAAGCGCGAGAGCGCGCAGGCGGGGTACGACGGCACCGGGCGGGCGGCGTACGGCGGCACGGGCCGGGCGGACCACGACAGCACGGCCGCCGTCGAGCTGCGCGGCGTACGGCGCGAGTACGGGCGGGGGGCCGCCACCGTCCACGCGCTGCGCGGGATCGACCTCAGCCTGCCGCGCGGCAGCTTCACCGCCGTGATGGGGCCCTCCGGCTCCGGCAAGTCCACCTTCCTCCAGTGCGCGGCCGGGCTGGACGTCCCCACCGCGGGCTCCGTCCGCCTCGGCGGCACCGAGATCACCGGCATGAACGAGAACGAGCTCACCGAACTGCGCCGCAGCCGCCTCGGCTTCGTCTTCCAGGCCTTCAACCTGCTGCCCTCCCTCACCGTGGAGCAGAACGTGCTCCTCCCGATGCGGCTCGCCGGCGCCGGATCGTCGCGGCAGGGCCGGGACCGGGCCGCCGACCTGCTCGCCCGGGTCGGCCTCGAAGGCAAGGGCGGCCGCCGCCCCGCCGAGCTCTCCGGCGGCCAGCAGCAGCGCGTCGCCATCGCGCGGGCCCTGGTCACCCGGCCCGACGTCGTCTTCGCCGACGAACCCACCGGAGCCCTCGACACCACCACCGCCGCCGAGGTCCTCGGACTGCTCCGGTCCGCCGTGGACTCCCTCGGCGCCACCATCGTCATGGTCACCCACGACCCGGCCGCCGCGGCCGCCGCCGACCAGGTGCTCTTCCTCGCCGACGGCCTGATCGCCGACCGGCTGCCGCAGAGCTCCGCCGCGACCATCGCCGCCCGGATGACCGCCCTCACCGCCCCCGTGTACGCGGGAGCGGCCGCCTGATGCCGTTCCACCCCAACGGCCTGGCCCGGGCGGCGCTGCGGCTGCGCCCCGCCGCCTTCGCCGGCACCTTCGTCGCCCTGCTCATGACCGTCGCCATCGTCTCCGCCTGCGGGATCCTGCTGGAGAGCGGAGCCCGGGCGAGCGTCCCGCCGACCCGGTACGCCCAAGCCCCCGTCGTCGTGGCCGCCGACCAGGAGATCCGCTGGCGGGCGGGCAGCGGCGAAGGCGCCTACGAGGAGTCGGTACGGGTCCCGGAGCGGGCCAGGGTCGACGCCGCCCTGCTGGAACGCCTGGCGCCGCTCGGCCGGGCCGTCCCCGACGTGGTCTTCCCCGTACGGGGCGGTGCGGGCTCTGCCGTCGAGGCCTCGGGCTGGGGCGCGTCGGCCTTCACGGGCGCGGCGCTCGCGGGCGGCCGGGCCCCGGGGGCTCCGGGGGAGGTCGTCCTGGGCACGGGTTCGGGGTTCGCAGGAGACCGGGTGTCGCTCGACACCCCGGTCGGGAAGCGGGAATTCCGGGTCGTGGGACGGGCCGAAGGCACCGGAGTCTGGTTCTCCGACGCCGAGGCCCGCGCCCTGTCCGGGCACCCCGGGGCACTCGACGCCGTCGTCCTGTTCGACGCCGACCCGGAGCGGGTCCGCGCCGCCGTCGACGGCCGCGCCCAGGTGCTGACCGGCGCCGCCCGCGCCGTGGACCCGCGGCTCGCGGGCGCCAGGGAACTGCTGATCGGCCTCGGCGGCTCCTTCGGCGGCACCGCCACCCTCGTCGCCGTCTTCACCGCCGCCGCGACGGTCGCGCTCTCCGTCGGGCAGCGCTCCCGCGAGTTCGCCCTGCTGCGCGCCGTCGGAGCCACCCCGCGGCAGATCCGCCGCATCATCGCCACCGAAGCCCTGCTCGTCGCGCCCGCCGCGGGGGTACTGGGCTGCGTACCCGGCATCGGCCTCGCCGCCTGGTGGTTCGGGCAGCTCCAGGCCAAGGGCGCGATCCCGGGCGGGGTCGAGCTGACCGTCTCCTGGATCCCGCTCGTCTCGGCAGCCGGCGCCGGTCTCGTCACCGCGTTGCTCGCGGGCTGGGCCGCCGCCCGCAGGCCCGCCCGGATCCGGCCCGGCCAGGCGCTGGCCGCGGCGGCCGTGGAACGCCTCCGGCCGGGGTGGATCCGTACGCCGCTGGGCATCGCCGCCCTGGCCGGCGGCACCGCCTGCGCGGGGCTGGCCGCCACCTCCGGCGGGGAGGACGCCGCCAACGCCGCGCTCGGCGTGGTCATGCTCTTCATGTTGGCCGTGGCCCTGCTCGGGCCGCTGATCGCCCGCGCCTGCGCCTCCGTACTCGGCTTCCCGCTGCGCGCCGGCGGGGCGTCCGGCTCGCTCGCCGCCGCCAACTCCCGGGCCCACGCCCGCCGGCTCGCCTCCGCGATCACCCCGATCGTGCTCGCCATGGCCTTCTCCTCGACCCTGGTCTTCCTGCACACCAGCGAGGAACGGGCCGTACGGCAGCAGCAGGAGGCCGGACTGCTCGCCGACCACGTGATCAGCGACCCGCCCGCCGATCTCCGCGGCGGAGTCGCGGTCACCCGCACCTCCGTCCTCGCGATGCTCGGCACGGGCGCCGAGCGGCGGTTCCAGTCCGCCTCGGCACAGGGCGTCGCGGGCGACGTCACCACCGTCCAGGACCTGGGCGTACGCGAGGGCAGCCTCGCCGCGCTGCGCCCCGGCACGGTCGCCGTGGACCGCAGCGTCGCGGAGTCCGCGCACCTCGGCGTCGGCGACCGCGTCGAACTCCGCCTCCCCGACGGGGTCCCGGCGAACCCCGAGATCGTGGCCGTCTACACCCGGGGCCTCGGCCTCGGCCAGGTCACCCTCCCGGCAGCCGACCTGACCGGCCACACCACGGCCGGGCGCGCCACCGAGCTGCTGATCCGCGGACCGGTCTCGGCGGGCCTGGGACCCGCGATGTCCACCTCGGACTGGACCACCGCCCAGAACACGGACCGCGAGGTCAACGCCTGGGCCAACACCGTCATGGCGGCCGTCCTCGGCGGCTTCGCGGCCGTCACCGCCGCCAACACGCTGGTGATGACCGTCCTCGACCGCCGCCGCGAGCTGCGGATGCTGCGCCTGGTCGGCTCGACCCGGCGCCAGGTCCTGCGGATGCTCCGCTGGGAGGCCCTCCTGATCGGCGGCGCGGGCGTCACCCTGGGCAGCGCGATCGCCCTGGCCACCCTGTTCCCGCTGACCAAGGCGGTCACGGGGGCGCCCCCGCACATCCCGCCGGTGCTGTACGCCTCCTTCGCGGCGGCGGCCCTGACCCTGGGGCTGGCCGCCACCACCCTGCCGGCCCGCTGGAGCCTCCGCCGGGGGGCCTGCTCCGTCTAGTCGAACCGGATGTGGCGGACACCGACGAGCGCGCGCCGCAGCCTTGCGCGGAGCGGGCCGTCGGTGTCCGGGGCGGCCCGCAGCCCCGTCATGGCCGCGATCCGGCCCGCCACCTGGGACACCGTGAGGTGGTCGGTGACCAGGTGGTGGGCGAACTCGGGTCCGCGCAGCGCCTCCAGACATCCGTCGAGCCGAGCCACGGCGAAGCTCTCCCGCTTCAGCCCGTGCCCGAGCCCGCGCTCACGGAGCCGGCGCAGTACGGTCGCCCGATCGGCCAGCAGCGCGAAGTGCCGTACGTCGTGCCCCGCTTCGCGCAGCCGCCCCACCGTCTCGGCGAAGTAGCGCGGCTCCGTCACGGTCATCGGCACGAGGACGGGCCCCGCATGCCGTTCCGCCGCCAGCTCCAGCACCTCGAACACGCCCTGCCGCCACGCCGGCAGGTCCTGGAAGTCCCCGCGCAGCGCCGGCGGCATCATGCGGTGCAGCCCGAACCCGACGTGCTCCGGATCGCACACGACGCTGCCGGGCAGCCGCCGGTGCAGTGCGTACGCGGTCTGCGTCTTGCCGCCCCCGAAGGGCCCGTTGAGCCAGATGATCACCGGGCGGCCGTCTTCCAGGGGCTGATCCCGAGCTTGCCGGTGTTCCCGAGGTCGACGGAATGCCGGAGCTCCAGCTCCACCCGGGGAGCGCCGGCCCGCGGGGTCACGTCCAGCACCCATCCCTCGGCGGCGGGCACGGTCGAGTCGGTCACCAGGTTCCGCCACACCATGGCGACGGCCGCCGCCTGACCGGGCTGGAGCTCCAGCTTCTGCGGGACGCCCTCCACGCCGGTCGGCGCGCTGGTGATCCCGTCCGCTCCGTGCACGACGGACACCTCGACCGGTGCGCGCTTCTTGTCCAGCAGCCGGATCTCCGGATAGCCGTCGAGTACGTAGGGCTGCGTACCGCAGTTCACCAGCTGGATGTCGGCGACGCGCAGCCCCATGGCGGCGTCCCCGGCCCCTTCGAGCAGCCGCACCCCGCCCTCGGGACACGCGGACGCCTTCGCGGCGGGCGGGGAGGCGACCACGGCGGGTGCGGGGGAGCGCACCCCACTGGGCCCCGGCGCAGCAGCAGGAGCGGGCGGCACATCGCATCCCACCAGCACTCCCGCCACGACCACCCCGACGACAACCCCCACCACGGCCCGAGTCATCCCCCGACCCTACGCCGCCCAACTCCCCTCCCGCACGGCCCAATGCCGGCCCCGCACGGCTACCCGGCCCGCGCGTGGCTACCCGCCCCGCGCCTGGTAACTCCGGCCCGGGCGTGGTGACTCCGGCCCCCGCACGCTGACTCCGGCCCGGGCCGGCTCATTCCAGCCCCGCCGGCGTTTGAGGCGCGGGGTCCGGGGCGGAGCCCCAGGAGCCCGGCGCTGCCGGGGCCGCTTGCGCTGCCGGGGCCGCTTGCGCTGCCGGGGCCGCGCCCGCACCCGCAGCCGGGGCCGCACCCACTGCATTCCGGGAGCCGGGCCGGGCCAATCACCCCCGATTGGCCGGTCCGCCGGGCCCGGCGGGTCCCTACCGTGCCCCCATGGACCGCACGCTCGCCACCGACCTCGCCCGCCTCCCCGAGCTCCTGGAGGCCACCCGCCGCACCGCCGCCGACGCCCTCGAAGCCCTGGACGCCCGTCCCGTCGTACCGTCCGCCACGCCTCCGCGGGACCCCGAGCCCCTGCCGGAGCACGCCGCCGGGGCGGAATCGGCCCTCACCGCCTTCGCGGAGCGCTGGGCGCCCCGGCTGTCGGCTTCCGCGGGACCCCGCTACCTCGGCTTCGTCACCGGCGGCGCCACCCCCGCCGCCCTCGCGGGCGACTGGCTGACCGCCGTCCACGACCAGAACTCCAACTCCGCCCTGGACGGCGCCGGCCAGGAACTCGAACGCGAGACCGTCACCTGGCTGCGCGACCTCTTCGTCCTCACCGACGCCCACACCGGAACCTTCGTCAGCGGCGCCACCATGTCCAACACCACCGGCCTCGCCATCGCCCGCGAGTGGCTCGGCGAACGCCTCGGCGTCTCCCCCTCCGAGGACGGCGCGGCAGCGCTCGGCCCGGTCCGCGTCCTGTCCGGAGCCCCGCACTCCTCCATCGCCAAGGCCCTCTCCGTCCTAGGCCTCGGCCGGAGCTCCCTCGTCGCCGTCCCCACCCTCCCCGGCCGCGAGGCCGTCGACCCCGCCGCCCTCGACCGGGCCCTCGCCGACACGCCCGGCCCGGCCGTCGTCGTCGCCAACGCCGGCACCGTCAACACCGTGGACTTCGACGACCTCCGCGCCATCGCCGCCCTCCGCGAACGCCACGCGTTCTGGCTCCACACCGACGCCGCCTTCGGCGCCTTCGCCGCGCTCTCCCCGGACCGCGCCCACCTCGTCGACGGTCTCGACGCCTCCGACTCCGTCTGCGTCGACCTGCACAAATGGCTGAACGTCCCCTATGACAGCGCCGTCCAGTTCACCCGCCGCCAAGACCTCCAGGCCCGCGTCTTCCAGAACGCCGCCGCCTACCTCGGCCCCCTGGGCGAGCGCCCCGACCTTGTCCACCTCACCCCCGAGAACTCGCACCGGCTGCGCGCCCTCGCCGCCTGGTTCACCCTTCGCGCGTACGGACGAGAAGGGCACCGCGAGATCGTCGAGCGCGACATCGCCTGCGCCCGGGCGCTGGGCGCCGCGCTGGAGCAGGATCCGGCCTTCCGGCTCCTCGCCCCGGTCCGCCTGAACGTCGTCTGCTTCACCCTCGCCGACGACCCCACCCCGGCCCGTCTGGCGGCCCTGCGCGAGGCGGCGCAGGAGGAGGTCTTCGTCACCCCGACCGTCTACGCGGGAACCCCCGGCCTGCGCGCGGCGTTCTCCAACTGGCGTACCACGCAGGCCGACGTGCGCCGCGCCGTGCAGGCCCTGCGTAAGGCGGCGGCACAGGGGGCACACGAGACGGGGACGACACGGACGACGGCGAAGGGGACCGCATGACGCAGCAGCAACCGCTGACCCTGATGGAGGTCGAGGCACTGGCGCGCTCCGCGCACGAGGGCCAGATCGACAAGGCCGGCCGGCCGTACGCCGAGCACCTCGCGGCCGTCGCCGAGGGAGTGCGCGCCCGCGGCGGCAGCCCGGAGCAGCAGGCGGCGGCCTGGCTGCACGACTCCGTCGAGGACGACGCGCTCAGCCGGGAGTGGCTGGATTCTGCCGTCCTGCCCCAGTCGGTCAAGGACATGGTGCTGGCGGTCACCAAGCGCGCCGGCGAGCCGGTGGAGGAGTACGCGGCCCGGATCCTCGCCACGCCGGGTGCCCTCCTGGTCAAGGAGGCGGATCTGGCGCACAACGCGGACCCCGTGCGGCTTTCCGTCCTGGACGGTCCCACCCGGGAACGGCTGTCCGCGAAGTACGCGTATGTCCGCTCCCTCCTCGGCCTCACCGCGCCGTGAACCGGGCCCCACGCCCGAAATATGCCCGGTGCATGGCCGGTTGGCGGGAAAGCGCCGACGCCGATTCGCCACGGGACGGATAGCCGGGGCCCGTTGGTGGGAGGATGGTCCATGTGGGGGTGCGCGTGGCCGTGTGCCCCAGGCCGACCAGGGGACGACCGAAGGTGTGATCAGTAGTGGCCATTTCGCTGTCAGTGGTGGTTCTGTTGGCGGTCATCCTGGTGGTGCTGATCCGCGGCAACCACATCAAGGCCGGCCCCGCGATCGTCGCCGTCCTCTTCGGCTTCTTCCTGGCGTCCAGCTCCATCGCACCGGACGTCAACCGCTTCCTCAACTCCCTCGCGGACACCATCGCGGGGATCAAGCTCTAGGGGCCGTCCGCCCGCCGCCACTCCAGATCCGAACTCACCTGGCCGCCCAGCGTCATGACGTTGAGGGTGGCCGAGTTCTCGTTGGCGATCGCCGTCTCCACCCGGGACACGAGCAGCGTGAACGCATCGGCGTCGGACAGCCCGGAGTACGGGCCGACCCCGGTCTCGAAGTAGACCCGCTCGTGCCCCAGCAGTTGCTCGGTCGACCGGTAGTTCTTCCACTGCTCCCGGTACCGGTACACGCTCTCGAGGGAGACGGAGACAACCACGAGCAGGCTGAGCGCGGTGGCGGCGATCCGGGCGAACGGCACGTCGAGGTTGACCAGCACGGGCACGAGCGCCCCGCCGACGACCGACAGGGTCCGCATCCGTAAATGGACGGCCTTGCTTCGCACGGCCTTGCGGTCGTACCACTGCTGGTACTGACCCAGCCGCGTCTCGACGTACTCCCGCGCCCCGCCCGCCCCGGACATGCGGGGAGTACACAACCTGCCCCCGCCGCAGTCAAGACCATCCGCGAGATGCTGCGGGATAAACCGGACGATACGATGAAAACGGCATCAGGCCTCACGGAATGCGCCGGACATCGGACGGCACGCAGGTCCATGTGGGGCCAAAAGAGTACGGCGTAACGGCGCGAGACCTTCCCCTCGGAGCCTTGTGCGACCGCTGCCGCGGGTACCGGAGCCGTCACGCCCCATCGGCCGCACCGTCAGCGTCCAAGGCAGGTTGAATGATGAACCGGACACGTCGTCTTGCAGCACTCGCGCTCCTGGTGGCCCCTGCTCTCGCGGTGGGCCCCGCAGTCGCCGCACACGCTTCGACCACCGCCGCACCCGGGATCCCGTCCGCCGCGACGTGCAAAGTCGAGCCGGAATCGAACGGCAAGTACCACCTGTGGGGTGAGGGATTCAGTGGAACGGTGACCTACTCCGGGTCCGCCTCGGGCACCGTCCCCACCAATGCGGGAAGGTTCGACATCGGCGGTCTCAGCGGGAGCAAGTACGTCGTCAAGGCGGCCGACGGGACCACCGTCAACTGCACCGTGGTCCACTACTGAGGTCATGCCATCCGTGCCGTGGTCGCAGACCCCGGGAAAAACGCTGAAGGGCCAGGTCGAGGAGAACTCCTCCGACCTGGCCCTTCAGTGTTCAGAGCGGGCGACGGGAATCGAACCCGCGTAGCTAGTTTGGAAGACTAGGGCTCTACCATTGAGCTACGCCCGCAACGCGTGCGCCGCAGGTCCGGGGACCGCGGCACGGACAGCATCCTAGCGGGTCGGGCCGGGGGAGTGCACACCCCATTGGGGGGTCTCGCCGGGGCGTCCGGAAACGCTCGCTCAAAACCCCGCGCATCAGAGTGTCTCCGGCCATGTACCCTACGTGTCGCACCGACGGGGTGTGGCGCAGCTTGGTAGCGCGTCCGCTTTGGGAGCGGAAGGTCGTCGGTTCGAATCCGGCCACCCCGACCACCACCACCGCCATCACAAGATCGCGTTGTGGGCTGATTGCCGCTTGCGGTTACTATGCAAGCTGCGTGCCCGTGTGTCTGATGTACCGGGCCGAATCCGCCGAACCGCTGAATCGCAGCGTGGACGCAGACCCCAAGCAGTCAGCCACAAGGAGACCGAACCGTGAAGAGCGCCGTGGAGACCCTGAACCCGACTCGGGTTCGGCTCACTGTTGAGGTGCCCTTCGAGGAGCTCAAGGACAGCCTCGACGCGGCGTACAAGAAGATCAACCAGCAGGTCACGGTGAAGGGCTTCCGCAAGGGCAAGATCCCCGCCCGAGTCATCGACCAGCGCTTCGGTCGCGGTGCGGTGCTGGAGGAGGCCGTCAACGACGCCCTCCCGAAGTTCTACACCGAGGCGGTCAACGAGGCCGACCTGAACCCGCTGGGCCAGCCCGAGGTCGACATCACGGAGCTGAAGGACGGCGAGCTGCTGGCCTTCACCGCCGAGGTGGACGTCCGCCCCGAGATCGAGATCCCGGACTACTCCGGCATCGAGGTCGAGGTCGACGCGGTCGAGGTCTCCGACGAGGACGTCGACAAGTCGGTCGAGCAGCTGCGCGGCCGCTTCGCGTCCACGAACGACGTCGAGCGCGCCGCCGCCGAGGGTGACGTCGTCACCATCGACCTGGAGGCCAAGGTCGACGGCGAGGTGCTGCCCGACGGCGTCGCCTCCGACGTCTCGTACACCATCGGCTCGGGCGAGCTCCTCGACGGCATCGACGAGGCCGTCAAGGGCCTGGAGGCCGGTGGCGAGGCCACCTTCACCTCCCAGCTGAAGGGCGGCTCCGCCGAGGGCAAGGACGCCGAGGTCACCGTCAAGGTCACCAAGGTCTCCGCCAAGGAGCTCCCGGAGCTGGACGACGAGTTCGCGCAGATGGCGAGCGAGTTCGACACCCTCGAGGACCTCAAGGCGGACAGCCGCAAGCGCCTCGAGAACATGAAGCAGTACGACCAGGCCACGCAGGCCCAGGAGCGCGTCCTGGAGAAGCTGCTGGAGCTCGTCGAGGTGCCGATCCCCGAGAAGCTGCTCGAGGACGAGGTCAACACCCGCAAGCACAACCTGGAGCACCACCAGCTCGGCCAGATGGGCCTGACCATCGAGAAGTACCTGGAGTTCCAGGGCAAGACGGTCGAGGAGTTCGACGCCGAGACCAAGGACCAGGCGATCAAGGGCATCAAGACCCAGTTCGTCCTGGACGCGCTGGTCAACAAGGAGAAGCTGGGCGTCGACCAGGAGGAGCTCACCGAGCACCTCATGCGCCGCGCTGCCTCCTCCGGCATGTCCCCCGACCAGTTCGCCCAGGCCGTCGTCGAGGGTGGCCAGGTGCCGATGCTCGTCGGCGAGGTCGCCCGCGGCAAGGCCCTCGCGGTCGTCGTCGAGGCCTCCAAGGTCGTCGACACCAACGGTGAGGTCGTGGACCTGTCCGACGAGGACGAGGAGACGGCCACCGAGACCGTCGAGGCGGCCGTCGACGGTGACGCCGAGGCGCAGGCCGACGAGGCCAAGTAACACCCTGGGTGCCGCCCCGCGCGGCACCCGATGAGCAGCATCGGAGAGGCCCGTACACAGCCGTGTGTGCGGGCCTTTCCGCACTCTCGGAGCGCCCGCGGACCTTGCGCTCCGAGCGAACAGTTCGGGAAGCGGGATGGCGTTGTCCGACCTGCGCGTTAGGGTCCATGAATACGAGGGCACGGGAGTAACCGGACGCGGCGGCCACCGCCGCCCCGACCGGTCCGCGCCCCAGAACGAGACGCTGAGACGGCAAGTGGCCGTCGGAGACGAGCAGGTGGATACGTGACGAATCTGAAGCCTTACGCCGCGGGTGAGCCGTCCATCGGTGGCGGCCTCGGCGACCATGTCTACAACCGGCTGCTCGGCGAGCGCATCATCTTCCTCGGCCAGCAGGTCGACGACGACATCGCGAACAAGATCACGGCGCAGCTCCTCCTCCTGGCCGCGGAGCCGGAGAAGGACATCTACCTGTACATCAACAGCCCTGGCGGTTCGGTGACGGCGGGCATGGCGGTCTACGACACCATGCAGTACATCCCGAACGACGTCGTCACCATCGGCATGGGCATGGCGGCCTCCATGGGCCAGTTCCTGCTCACCGGCGGCGCCACGGGCAAGCGCTTCGCGCTCCCGAACACCGACATCCTGATGCACCAGGGTTCCGCCGGTATCGGCGGCACCGCCTCGGACATCAAGATCCAGGCCGAGTACCTGCTGCGCACCAAGCAGCGCATGGCCGAGATCACCGCGCACCACTCCGGCCAGACCGTGGAGGCGATCATCCGCGACGGCGACCGCGACCGCTGGTTCACCGCGGAGGAGGCCAAGGATTACGGCCTCATCGACGAGATCATCTCCGCCGCGTCGCTGGTCCCGGGCGGCGGCGGCACCGGGGCCTGATCCCGGCCCCGGCGCGCGGGTCCTCGTACGAGGACCCGTACGCCCGCCCCACCCGGCAAGCCCCAGCCCGCAGAACGCCACCAGGATGGTGAACACCCAGATGCACATGAACAACCTCTCTCCCGCGAGCGGCCTCTACACCGGCGCGCCGGTGGACAACCGCTACGTCGTTCCGCGCTTCGTCGAGCGCACCTCGCAGGGCGTGCGCGAGTACGACCCGTACGCGAAGCTCTTCGAGGAGCGCGTGATCTTCCTCGGCGTGCAGATCGACGACGCCTCCGCCAACGACGTCATGGCGCAGCTGCTGTGCCTGGAGTCGATGGACCCGGACCGCGACATCTCGATCTACATCAACAGCCCCGGCGGCTCCTTCACGGCGCTGACGGCCATCTACGACACGATGCAGTTCGTGAAGCCGGACATCCAGACGGTCTGCATGGGCCAGGCGGCCTCCGCCGCCGCCGTCCTGCTGGCCGCCGGCACCCCCGGCAAGCGCATGGCGCTGCCGAACGCCCGCGTGCTGATCCACCAGCCGTCCGGCGGCACCGGCCGCGAGCAGCTCTCCGACCTGGAGATCGCGGCCAAGGAGATCCTGCGCATGCGTGACCAGCTGGAGACCATGCTGGCCAAGCACTCGACCACGCCGATCGAGAAGATCCGCGAGGACATCGAGCGCGACAAGATCCTGACGGCCGAGGACGCGCTCGCGTACGGCCTGATCGACCAGATCGTCTCGACCCGCAAGAACTCCCACTGATCCTTGCCGCCAGTTGGCGTGGGCACGTCGTCACATTCGGCGATGTGAACCACGTCAAGGGGGCCCCGTACGGGGCCCCCGGCAAGGTACCGTCGGATATGAGGCACCAGGAGCGCTGAACCAGGCGTCTCCCAGGCGAAGGGGAAGCACCTCGTGGCACGCATCGGTGACGGCGGCGACCTGCTCAAGTGCTCGTTCTGCGGAAAGAGCCAGAAGCAGGTGAAGAAGCTCATCGCAGGACCCGGTGTGTACATCTGCGACGAGTGCATCGACCTCTGCAACGAGATCATCGAGGAGGAGCTCGCGGAGACCTCCGAGGTCCGGTGGGAGGAACTCCCCAAGCCTCGTGAGATCTACGAGTTCCTGGAGAGCTACGTCGTCGGCCAGGAGCCGGCGAAGAAGGCCCTCTCGGTGGCGGTGTACAACCACTACAAGCGCGTCCAGGCCGGCGAGAACGGCGGCGCGCAGGGCCGGGACGACGCGATCGAGCTCGCGAAGTCCAACATCCTGCTGCTGGGCCCGACGGGCTCCGGCAAGACGCTGCTGGCCCAGACGCTCGCGCGCATGCTCAACGTCCCGTTCGCCATCGCCGACGCGACGGCGCTGACGGAGGCCGGGTACGTGGGCGAGGACGTCGAGAACATCCTGCTCAAGCTGATCCAGGCGGCCGACTACGACGTCAAGAAGGCCGAGACCGGGATCATCTACATCGACGAGATCGACAAGGTCGCCCGGAAGAGCGAGAACCCGTCGATCACGCGCGACGTGAGCGGCGAGGGCGTGCAGCAGGCCCTGCTGAAGATCCTGGAGGGCACGACGGCGTCGGTCCCGCCGCAGGGCGGTCGCAAGCACCCGCACCAGGAGTTCATCCAGATCGACACGACGAACGTGCTGTTCATCGTGGGCGGTGCTTTCGCCGGCCTGGAGAAGATCATCGAGTCGCGGGCCGGGGCCAAGGGCATCGGCTTCGGGGCGACGATCCGCTCGAAGCGCGAGATCGAGGCGAGCGACCAGTTCCAGGAGGTCATGCCGGAGGACCTGGTGAAGTTCGGGATGATCCCCGAGTTCATCGGCCGTCTGCCCGTCATCACCTCGGTGCACAACCTGGACCGCGAGGCGCTGCTGCAGATCCTGGTGGAGCCGCGGAACGCGCTGGTGAAGCAGTACCAGCGGCTGTTCGAACTCGACGGGGTGGAGCTGGACTTCGAGCGCGAGGCGCTGGAAGCCATCGCGGACCAGGCGATCCTGCGCCAGACGGGTGCGCGGGGTCTGCGCGCCATCATGGAAGAGGTCCTGATGTCGGTGATGTACGAGGTCCCGTCCCGCAAGGACGTGGCCCGCGTGGTCATCACCTCGGACGTCGTCCGCTCGAACGTGAACCCGACGCTGGTCCCCCGCATCGTCCCGAAGGACCAGGGCCCGCAGGAGAAGTCGGCGTAGCCGACACGACGCACGCGAAGGGGCGCCCCGGTCACCCGGGGCGCCCCTTTCGCATATTCGGACTATCTTTGCCGATAATCGGACAAGTGGGCCGTGTCGCCTGGTGTGGCGGATGACTTCTTGATCACCTTTGTCTCGACCAGCCTTAGCCAAGGGGAACGAGACATGAAGATGAAGAAGCGCGCAGTCGGCGTCCTGGCCGCGACGTTCGCCGCGGCAGCCCTCCCGATCGTGGTGGCTTCACCCGCCTCGGCCGACCAGGGGGACTGCCAGTACTACTTGCACGAAGCGGGCTACAAGGTCGGCCCGAAGATAGAGGCTGCTTGTGAATCGGGGGACCAGTTTTCGCCCACCGCTTACGGCAGCTGTTTGATGGGCCTGCTCAACATCGGGGTACGGGTCGACCACGCGCAGTCAGCGTGCGGCCTGGCAGGGGCATGAAAGGGGGTCCGGCGCGGGTCACGTGCCCGAGCCGGACACCGTCCCGATCAGAGCTTGGTCCGTGAGGTGTTGTAGAGCTTCGCCGCCAGCTTGGAGACGTCCTCCAAGGTGCCCTGGCTGCCGCCGGTCAGGATCGTGGTCTGGTCCATGTGGTTGACCGCGGCCAGGGTGGAGTGGTCGCTCCAGGCGCAGGTGGGGACCACGAGCGAGCTGGGCTCCCCGGGCTTGGTGGTCTTCGTGGTCGTCATCTTGACCTCGACGCACTTCATGACGGCGCCCTTGAACCCGTCCGGCGTGAACGCCTTGGGGGAGCCGACCTTTTCGTACTTCAGGCCGAGCTTGTCGGTCTCCGGGTTGGGCGCGCCGATGGTGCCGAAGTATGCGTCGAGGGCCCGCTCCGGATCGTCGATCTGGCCCCAGAAGCCGCTCGCGGTCATCTGCTTGGCCTTGCCCTTGATGCCGTTCAGGTACTGCTGGGTCGCCTGGTGCGGGTCCTTGATGCCGATGGCCTCGGCCTTGGTCTTCTGCTCGCCCGTCAGGGGCGTATCGCCGTTCGCGGTGCCGACCGCCTGCTCGTTCTTCGCGTAGCTGTCGACCGAGGCCGGGTAGGCCAGCTTGTAACCCTTGGTGTCCGCGGCGACCGAGCCCGAGGCGCCGCCGCCCTTCGTGAAGTACCAGCCGGCGCCCGCGATGGCCGCCACCGCGACGACCACGGCGATCACCACGCCGGCCTTGGACTTCTTCGGCTGCTGCGGCTGCATGCCGTACGGCGGCTGCTGCGGGTAGCCGTAGCCCGGCTGGGGCTGCTGCGGCTGCTGGGGGTAACCCTGCGGGGGGATGCCCGGCGGCGGGGGCTGCTGCGGGTAGCCGTAGCCGGGCTGCGGCGCGGGCTGCCCGTACGGTCCCGGCTGCTGGCCCCCGTACGGTCCCGGCTGCTGCGGCGGCTGGCCTCCGTACGGCCCCGGCTGGTTGTAGCTCATGCCCGCATCCCCCTTCAGGAATCCTTATGCGTTTCAGACATCCTGTCGGAAGCAGATCCCCCGCAGGCCGCCGGGCCCCCGGATTACCGGTTTCATAGCTGGACTGTTACGGCTCTAAACTGTGCCTCGTGACCGAGAACACGCAGACACCCAGCAGCCCCCACTCCGAACTGCCGACCGCGTACGCTCCGGCCGAGGTAGAGGGGAAGCTCTACGAGCGCTGGGTAGAGCGTGGCTACTTCACGGCGGATCCCGCGAGCGAGAAGCCCGCGTACACCATCGTCATCCCGCCGCCGAACGTCACCGGCTCGCTGCACCTGGGGCACGCCTTCCAGCACACGCTCATGGACGCCCTGACCCGCCGCAAGCGGATGCAGGGCTACGAGGCGCTGTGGTTGCCCGGCATGGACCACGCCGGCATCGCCACCCAGAACAAGGTCGAGCAGCAGCTCGCCGAGGAGGGCAAGTCCCGCCACGACCTGGGCCGCGAGGAGTTCGTCGAGCGCGTCTGGCAGTGGAAGGAAGAGTACGGCGGCAAGATCCTCGGCCAGATGCGCCGCCTCGGCGACGGCGTCGACTGGTCCCGTGAGCGGTTCACCATGGACGAGGGCCTCTCCAAGGCCGTCCAGACGATCTTCAAGAAGCTCTACGACGACGAGCTGATCTACCGCGCCGAGCGCATCATCAACTGGTGCCCCCGCTGCCTCACGGCCATCTCGGACATCGAGGTGGAGTACCAGGAGGACGCGGGCGAGCTCGTCTCGATCAAGTACGGCGAGGGCGAGGACACCCTCGTCGTCGCCACCACGCGCGCCGAGACGATGCTCGGTGACACGGCCATCGCCGTCCACCCGGACGACGAGCGCTACAAGCACCTCGTCGGCAAGCTCATCAAGCTGCCGCTCACCGACCGCTCCATCCCGGTCGTCGCCGACACGCACGTCGACCCGGAGTTCGGCACCGGCTGCGTCAAGGTGACCCCGGCGCACGACCCGAACGACTTCGCCATCGGACAGCGCCACGGCCTGCCCAACATGACGATCATGGACGAGCACGGCGTCATCACCGTCCACGGCCCCTTCCTCGGCCTGGACCGCTTCGAGGCCCGTTCCGCGGTCGTCGGCGCGCTGCGCGAGCAGGGCCGGATCGTCGCCGAGAAGCGCCCGTACCTGCACTCCGTCGGGCACTGCTCCCGCTGCTCCACCACCGTCGAGCCGCGCCTGTCGCTGCAGTGGTGGGTCAAGGTCGAGACCCTCGCCAAGGCCGCCGGCGACGCGGTCCGCGACGACCGGGTCACGATCCACCCGAAGGAGATGGAGAAGCGCTACTTCGACTGGGTCGACAACCTCAACGACTGGTGCATCTCGCGCCAGCTGTGGTGGGGCCACCGGATCCCGGTCTGGTACGGCCCGGACGGCGAGATCGTCTGCGTCGGGCCGGACGACGAGGCGCCCACCGGCGAGGGCTGGCACCAGGACACCGACGTCCTCGACACCTGGTTCTCCTCCGGCCTGTGGCCGTTCTCGACGCTCGGCTGGCCGGAGAAGACCCCGGACCTGGCGAAGTTCTACTCCACCGACGTCCTGCTCACCGGCCACGACATCATCTTCTTCTGGGTCGCCCGGATGATGATGTTCGGCCTGTACGCCATGGACGGCGAGGTGCCGTTCAAGACGATCGCGCTGACCGGCCTGGTCCGCGACGAGCGCGGCAAGAAGATGTCGAAGTCCTTCGGCAACGTCGTCGACCCGCTGGACTGGATGGACAAGTACGGCTCCGACGCCGTCCGCTTCACCCTGGCCAAGGGCGCCAACCCGGGCACCGACGTCCCGATCGGCGAGGACTGGGTCCAGGCCTCCAGCAAGTTCGCCAACAAGATCTGGAACGCCACGCGCTTCGCGCTGATGAACGGCGCCACGATCGAGGGTGACCTGCCCCCGGTCGAGCAGCTGTCCGCGACCGACCGCTGGATCCTGTCCCGCCTCAACAAGACGGTCGCCCAGGTCGACGCGTACTACGAGGACTTCCAGTTCTCGAAGCTCAGCGAGGCGCTCTACCACTTCGCGTGGGACGAGGTCTTCGACTGGTACGTCGAGCTGTCGAAGACGACGTTCTTCGCGGGCGGCGAGCAGGCCAAGGTCTCCGGCCGGGTGCTGGGCGAGGTCATCGACGTCATGCTGCGCATGCTGCACCCGGTGGTCCCGTTCGTCACGGAGACGCTGTGGACCACGCTGACCGGGCGTGAGTCGCTGGTCATCGCCGAGTGGCCCAAGGCCGTGTCCGTTCCCGGGGCTGACACCCCGGGCGGCTTCCGCGACGAGGCCGCCGAGGCCGAGATCGAGAGCGTCCAGGCCGTCGTCACCGAGGTCCGCCGGTTCCGCAAGGAGCAGGGCCTCCAGGACGGCCAGAAGGTCCCGGCCCGCCTGGACCTGACCGGTACGGCGCTCGCCGCGCACGAGGCGGCCGTGCGCCAGCTGCTCCGCCTCCAGCCGGAGGGCGAGGGCTTCACCGCCACCGCCACCCTGCCGGTCGCCGGCGCCACGGTCGCGCTCGACCTGTCGGGCACGATCGACGTGGCCGCCGAGCGGGGGCGCCTCTCCAAGGACCTCGCGGCCGCGGAGAAGGAGAAGCAGCAGGCCGAGGCGAAGCTCGGGAACGAGGCCTTCCTGGCCAAGGCCCCCGACAACGTCGTGGACAAGATCAAGGGCCGGCTGGCCAAGGCCGAGGCGGACATCGCCCGGATCCAGGCCCAACTGGACACGCTGCCCGCCGCCTAAGACGTACAAACGGTGAACCACACGTACATACGGTGAACCATCGGCCCCCGAGCGCATGGCCCGGGGGCCGACGCGTAGGGTGACACCGGCCCCGAGGGTTGCGTGCGACCGGCACGGGCCATTGTCGGCCTGCTGTCGACCGAGGGGGGTCTCGGAGTGTTGGGTCGTGACGTGCCGGGTCGCGAGGCGTTAAGCCGCGACCTGAAGCGCCGCAATCTCCTCCTGGGAGCGGCTGCCACCGTGGCCACGGGCGGAGCCCTCGCCGGAGTGGCGGCCTTCAGCACCTCGCGCGCGCCCGCCACCGGACTCCAGAAGGACCTGGTGTCGCGGGATCCCAAGGCCTCCAAGGCCGCGAGGGCCGTGTACCGCTTACTGGTCGGCCTGGAGGCCGACGCCCGCGCCGGCCGCCGCCGCGGCACCCTCATGGGCCAGCACGCCGAGGTGCACAACGAGCGGTACAACCCGGAGTACGGCGACCACAGCGGTCCCAAACCTCCCGGCTACTACTACCGCAAGCCCCAGGACATCACCGGGAAGCTGCCGGCCTTCCTCGAACTGGACCTGGGTCCGGGCTACCAGCAGGACAGTTGGGGCGTGGGTGAGGCGCGGGACTACTCGCGCGCAGCCTGGCCCGCCCGCCGCGAGTTCTGGACCTACACGAACGACGTCGTGGACCTCGCCATGGGGGTCTGGCACGGGCTGCCCCGCAAGGACGACGGCTCGTACAACCCGACCGGCACCGAACGCCTGTGGAACGGCGCCGAGACCGTGCTGCCGACCAACGGGGGAGCACCCGCCGGCCTGGTCGGCATGTCGTTCCACCAGCCGTGGCCGGGCAGCCCCGTCAAGAGCTACGACCAGACGCTGCGCCGCAACGCGCCCTCCGCCAAGGACCCCGGCTGGATCGACCGGGTGCTCACCCCCGGTACCCCCGAGCACGCCGCGCTCCTGCTCGACCTGTCCTTCCTCGCGGACCACCTCGGCTATCTGGCCGCGTACGACGTCCCCGTACTGCTGCGCCCGTACCACGAGATGAACTCGCTGGGCGGGGAGCAGAGCTTCTGGTGGGCGGGGCTGAAGCCCCAGCAGTACACGGCCCTCTGGGAGTTGCTCTACCACTACCTGGTGGGCTCCCGCGGACTGCACAACCTGATCTTCGTCTGGGCCCCCACGGCCTGGGACGGCGTCCACGGCAGCGAACCGTGGGACTTCTACCCGGGCGCCGACTACGTGGACGTCGTCGGCGTCGACGACTACAGCGGAACCCCGGACCGGCCCTTCGACCCGGACGCCTGGACCTCGACGTGGCACCGCGGTCTCAAGGACTACGGCAAGCCGCGGATCCTCGCGGAGTCCTTCCACGTGCCGCTGGGCGCGGCGCAGCGCACGACGCTCGACCGGGCGCCGTGGGTGCTGTGGACCGTGTGGGGCGACGGGCTCACCGCGAAGAACCCGAACGCCGATGTGCGACAGACGTACGACGACCCCAAGACGATCACCGGCGGCCGGGAATCCGGCCCCGCGGGCGTGCAATGGCTCGCCTTGCACGACGGAACCTTCGAATAGGAGTGAAGTTGAGCGCGTCAACGCCACGCGCCCACCGTGTGGCCGCCTTCGTGGCCATGGGCTGGGCAGGCATCCTGCTCCTCTGGGCCGTGTACAACTGCTTCTGGCAGGTCGGCGTCGCCGACTTCCTCCAGGGCATCGTGTACTACGGCACGGGTGACGGCTCCGGAAGCGCAGAGACGTTCAACCTCAACTGGGGTGTCGTCTACGTGTCCGGCGGACTGCTGGTCCTGCGCGGGAACACCCTCGGGCGGGGCATCATCATCGGCGGCGCCGCCATCGAGGGCTACAACCGGGTGCGCAGCCTGTCGGGTGCGCTCTTCGACGACAGGCAGGCCGAGTACTTCACCACGACCGCGCAGGGCGGGCTGAAGCTGGCGACCTTCGCGGTCGGGACCCTGGTGACCTGCACGCTCATCGTCCTGCTGCTGCGGGACTTCGCGGTGTACGAAGCGTGGCAGCCGCCGGTGAACCCGTGGACCCAGCAGGCCAACGAAGCCCGGCTGGCCCAGGAGGTGCCGCAGCAGCAGTCTCCGCAGCCGTCCCACGGGTTCGGGGCCGCACCGGCCTATCCGGCGCAGCCCGCGCCGCAGTTGCCGCAGACGGGCTACGCGCAGCCGCAGCCGCAGCCGCAGCCGCAGCCGCAGCCGCAGCACCAGCCCTACGCGCCCCCGCAGCCCCAACCCGGTTACGGGCCCGGCCCGTACGGCGGCCAGCCCGCTTGGCCCCAGCAGCCCCAGCATCCTCAGCAGCCCCGGCAGTCGCCGCCGCAACAGCAGTAGCAGTAGGAACCCCGAAGGACCTATGCCATGACCCCCGCCTCCGTACAAGAGGTCGCGCCCGCCACCCGGCGCGATGCGAAAATGGTGCAGCGCCACGCCGAGTGGAAGCCCGGTGTGCTGCCCTTCCTGCTGCCCTTCCTGCTCCTCGCCGGCTTCGGCCTGTGGTCGTTCAAGCCGAATCCGACCCCGCTGGGCTGGACCCTGTCGGTGGTCTGGTCGCTGCCCGGCGTAGGCGTCATGGTCGGCCTCCAGGGCGCCCTGCTGATCCGCCGCCGGCTGCGGAAGGCGCACGAGATGGTCCCGCCGACGCCGGTGGAGGAGGACTTCCTCATCGTGCTCGTGCCGACCATCGGCCGCCACGACACGTACCCGGCGCTGGAGCGCTCGGTCCTGAGCTACGTGGAGCACCTGCCCCCGTACTTCCCGCTCATGCGGGTCGACGTCCTGACGGAGGAGGGGTGCGAGGCGGCCGAGCGGATCGACGACCTGGCCGCGATGAACCCGCTGATCCGGGTGGTCACCGTGCCCAAGGCGTACGAGACGGCGAACGGGACCCGGTTCAAGGCCCGCGCCAACCACTACGCGCACGAACTGCGGATCGACGAGGGCGAGGCCCTCGACGACATCTGGGTCCTGCACATGGACGACGACACCGGGGTCGGCCCCGACACCGCCGCGTCCATGGCCCAGTTCGTCAACCGCCAGCGGCGGGCCGGGGACGAGGGCAAGCACATGGCGCAGGGCATCCTCGCCTACCCGCGCGAGAACGCCGTGAACCGCTTCACCTGGCTCGCCGACGCGGTCCGCCCCGCCGACGACATAGCCCGGTTCCGCGCCCTCACCGGTCTCGGAACGCCGGTCGCCGGCGTGCACGGGGAGCTGCTGCTGCTCCGCGCCTCCATCGAGGCGACCATCGGCTGGGACTTCGGCCCGAAGGCCATCGTCGAGGACGCGCAGCTGGCGCTGACGTTCTGCCGCACGTACCCCGGCCGCAGCGACTGGTTCAACGGCCGCTGCTACGGCGCCTCCCCGGCCACCACCAGGGACTTCGTCAAGCAGCGTGAGCGCTGGGCCTGGGGGCTCGTCGCACTGTGCTTCAACCGCACGGTGCCGTTCCGGTACCGCTGGTTCCTGCTGCTCTGCGTGGCCACCTGGGTCTTCGGCCCGCTCCAGCACGTCGCGACCGTGCTCTTCGTGGCCTGGCTCATCGGCGACTTCAACACCTCCCCCGTGGCCCAGACTGTCGTGATCATGTGGGCGCTCAATTTCGCGTACGTCATCTGGACGTACTGGGAGGGGCTGAGGCTCAACGGCCTGGTCTCGGCGAACGGCCGGCGCCTGTGGTGGGAGCCGATCGTCGTGCTCGGTCTCATCCCGGTGTTCTCCGTGATGGAAGGGCTCGGCGGCCTGCGCGGGCTGATCAAGTTCATCAAGCGCGAAGAGAACAAGTTCGTCGTCATCGCCAAGCCCGCCTGAGAAACCGAGAGCCCCTCGTGAACGACGAGATGAAGAACGAGAACCAGAGCGAGAACCAGAGCGAGAACCGGAGCGGGAACAAGACCGGGAACAAGAGCGAGAGGGCGGCCAGGCGTTCCAAGGTCCCGCTGCTCGCGATCCTGCCGGTGACCGTGACCTCCTTGGTCATAGGCCTGCCGTTCGTGGTCGGGGACCATCCCCTGCGCTGGCGGGCCGGCTCCCTGGAGCCGTCCCTGGTCCTGCGCGACTCCCCCTCCGGCTCCACCCGCACCACGGTCCACGGCAGTACCGGCGTCCCCGCCGTCGGCGGGGGCGCGGAGACCGAGGAGGCTCAGCCCGCCGGGCCCCTGCCGACGGTGGACAAGCCCTGGAAGGCCGGCATGCCCGAGTGGGGCGTCCAGATCTTCTGGGAGGACAAGAAGGAGCACGACGCCGCGTACGTCGAGAAGCAGGCGCGCAAGCAGGCCGCCTACCTCGTCGGGCTGAAGGCCAACGCCGTCTCCGTGTCCTTCCCCTTCTACACGGAGGGCCGCACCTCGACGAAGCTCGCGGCCGGCCGCGGCACCCCGACGCCCGAGCACCTCGAAACGGTGCTGCGCGTCTTCCACGAGGCCGGATTGCGAACCACCGTGCGCCCGACGCTGGACGAGGCCGTGCTCGTCCCGCCGGAGGGCTGGCGCGGCAACATCAAGCCGACCGACAAGGAGGCCTGGTTCGATGCGTACGAGGCCCTGCTCGGCCCGTACCTCGACGTGGCCCAGCGGCAGCGGGCGGCGACGTTCGTGATCGGCACGGAGCTGAACTCGATGGAGGGCCACCCGGGCTGGAAGCCCCTGATCGCGGCGGCCGAGAAGCGGTTCAAGGGCGAGGTGTCCTACGACGCCAACTGGGACAACTACGTGGGCGGCCACATCGACGTGCCCGTCAACCGGCTGGGCGTCGACGCGTACTTCCCCGTCAAGGTCCCCGACGACGCCTCCGTCGACCAGCTCGTCGACGGATGGAACACCTGGCTGGACAAGAAGAGCAAGGGCCCCCTGTCGCGGATCGTGCTCGCGGAGGCGGGCATCAGCGCCATGGACGGGGCGTACCACGCACCCGGCGACTTCTACGCGCGGCGCAAGCTCAATCCCGCGGTGCAGGCCACCTGGTACAAGGCGGTCTGCCAGGTCGTCCGGGAGCGGAGGATGACGGGCGTCTACTGGTGGTCGGTCTCCTTCGAAGCCGACCCCAAGGCCGCCCCCAAGGAGGAGGACTCCCGGCTCAACTTCGCGGGACGTCCGGACTCGGAGCGGGAGATCCGGTCCTGTTTCGGCTCCGACTACGCGGGCCCGGGCACTGATCCGACGTCCTGACGGGTTGTGTCCCGAGTTGTCCGGAGTGTCGCACATCACGTTTTCGGCCGGGTTGGCTGATCCGATACCCCTCGCCGAGCACGGATGATGGAAGGCATGTACGTCCCGCCCGTCGCCTCGGCGCTCCACCGGGCCGCGGCCGCCGGCCGACGGCTCGCCGCGGGCTGGGCCGGGTCACCCCGGGCGCTTGACGTGCTCACCGCACTCAGCTGCCTGGCGCTGATGGCGCTGGACCTGCCCGGTCTGGCCGCCGCGGACAACTCGCTCAGCGGTCCGATGGCCGCCGTCGTGCTCGCCGCCGGGTGCTCCGGCCTGGTGGTGCGGCGCCGGGCGCCCTGGGCCTCGTACCTCACCGCCCTGCTCTTCATCGGCTGGCTGCACGAGCTGACGCTGATCCAGTTCGCGCTCTACTCGGTCGGCCGCTACCGGGGACGGCGGCCCGCCGTCCTGGCCACCGTCGGGTACGTCGCCTTCGCGCTGATCGTCTTCTGCGTGCCGGGCTGGCCGGAGCCGCACGCCCAGACGCTCAGCGCGTTCCTCAGCCTCGTCCTGCCGATCGGGGTGCTCGCCTCGGCCGTCGGCATCGCCGCCTACCGGCACGACCTGGTGGGGGAGCTGGCCGCCGGGCGCGCCGAGTCGGCCGTGCTCCAGGCCGTCCAGCAGGAGCGCACCTCGGTCGCCCGCGACGTCCACGACTTCGTCGGCCGCGAGCTGACCCTGCTGACGGTGCGCTCCGAGGTGCTGTCGACGCGGGCGCGCGAGACGGCGTACGCGAAGGACTTCGAGGAGCTCGCCGACACCGCGCGCCGCGCCCACCTGGTGCTCAACGAGATCATCGTGCAGCGCGGGGAGCGGGCCCCGACCC
Organism: Streptomyces sp. WM6372; assembly: GCF_001279655.1. Lineage (NCBI taxonomy): Bacteria > Bacillati > Actinomycetota > Actinomycetes > Kitasatosporales > Streptomycetaceae > Streptomyces > Streptomyces sp. WM6372. The sequence continues at coordinate 54,886 of NZ_LGDB01000070.1, forward strand.
CGGGGGTGGACGGGCTGCCGGCCCTCGCGGAGGAGAGCGGACGGGCCGGTTCGCCCGTACGGCTGGCCCTGGATCCCCAGGTGCACGGGCTGTCGCCGCTGCGCCAGGCCGCGGTCTACCGGGTGGTGCAGGAATGCCTGACCAACGCGGCCAAGCACGCCCATGGAGAGACCATCGACGTGTCCATCGAGGCGGACGGTGCGCAGCTGCGGATCGCGGTCCGCAACGGCCTGCCCGTCCGGACGCCGGTGCGGGCCCCCGTCTCGGCGGGCTCGGGCACGGCGAGCATGTCCGAGCGCGTGCGCAGCCTGGGCGGATCCCTGACGGCGACGCGCACGGCGGACTCGTACACGGTCGTGGCCACCCTCCCGCGGGGCTAGCGCCCCGGGGGCCTGAGGCCTCAGGCTCCAGGACTCAGGCTCCAGGACTCAGGCCCCAGGCCCCAGGCCTCACGCCTTCGCCGGGACCAGCAGGCTGTTCAGCGTGTCCAGGTCCTCCACGCACCTGCCCGAGCCCAGCGCCACGCAGTCCAGCGGGGCGTCGGCGACGAAGACCGGGATCCCCGTCGCGGAGGCCATCCGCAGGTCCAGCCCCGGCAGCAGCGCCCCGCCGCCGGTCAGCACGATGCCGTGCTCCATCACGTCGCCCGACAGCTCGGGCGGGCACTCCTCCAGGGTGGTGCGCACCGCGGCGATGATCGCCTCGACCGGCTCGTCGAGGGCGGCCCGTACGTCCGCGGCCCCCAGCGAGAGCGTCTTCGGCATCCCGCCGACCCGCTCCCGGCCGCGCACCGTGAAGGTCCGGGTCTCCAGCTCCGGCCGGTCCGGCACCGGCCAGGCCGATCCGATGCCGACCTTGACGTCCTCGGCGGTGCGCTCCCCGATGAGCAGCCCGTGCTCCTTGCGCACGTAGTCCATGATCGCGCTGTCCAGCCGGTCCCCGCCGACCCGCAGCGACTGGGAGGTGACGATCCCGCCGAGCGAGATGACGGCGACCTCGGTGGTGCCGCCGCCGATGTCCACCACCATCGAGCCGCGCGGTTCGGCCACCGGCAGCCCCGCGCCGATCGCCGCGGCCATCGGCTCCTCGATCAGGTGGACGGCTTTGGCCCCGGCCCGCGTCGAGGCGTGGACGATGGCCCGCCGCTCGACGGGGGTCACCCCGGAGGGCACGCAGATCACCATCCGGGTGCGCGGCCGCCGCCCCGGCACGGCCTTGCGGACGAAGTGCCGGATCATCTCCTCGGCGGCCTCGTAGTCGCAGATCACCCCGTCCTTCAGGGGGCGGATCGCGGTGATGGAGCCGGGGGTGCGGCCGATGGTCTCCTTGGCCTCGGTCCCCACGGCCAGGGCCGTGGTGGTGCCCGCCTTCACCGCGACCACGGACGGCTCATTGAGGACGATGCCGTGCCCCCGGGCGTAGACCAGGGTGTTCGCGGTCCCCAGGTCGATCCCTATGTCGCGGCTGGAAGCGGACTTGTTGGTGCTGGCCTGCGGCATTTGTTCCCCTATCTCCTGCCCGCAAGGCTTGCATAACGATCCGGTCGCAGCGGCCGCCGAACGTCCTGAAACGGCCGGGTCGAAAGTCCCCGGGCCCCCCGTCCGTAGACTGGGCCCGTGAGTGAGCAGCAGCCCGAGAGCAACGGACCCGACGACCGCGACGAGACCACGGAGGTCTTCGAACGGATCGTGGCCGAAGAGTCCGACCGCGACCCCGACCTGGCGGTGATCGAGGCCGGCAGCCGCACCCTGCGCGCCCAGGCCGGACCGCCCCAGGGCGACCCGGTACCGTCGCAGCCCCTCGACCCGGAGGTGGCACGGGCGCTCCAGGAGGTGGAGCAGGAGCTCTCCACCCGCTGGGGCGAGACCAAGCTGGAGCCCTCCGTCACGCGGATCGCCGCGCTGATGGACGTCCTGGGCGAACCGCAGCACGCGTACCCCTCGATCCACGTGACCGGCACCAACGGCAAGACCAGCACCGCCCGCATGATCGAGGCCCTGCTGAACGCCTTCGAACTGCGCACCGGGCGCTACACCAGCCCGCACGTGCAGTCGGTCACCGAGCGGATCAGCCTCGACGGGGCCCCGATCAGCGCCGAGCGCTTCATCGAGACGTACCACGACATCAAGCCGTACGTGGAGATGGTCGACTCCTCCGAGGAGTACCGGCTGTCCTTCTTCGAGGTGCTCACCGGAATGGCGTACGCGGCCTTCGCGGACGCCCCGGTCGACGCGGCCGTCGTCGAGGTCGGCATGGGCGGCACCTGGGACGCGACCAACGTGATCGACGGCGCGGTCGCGGTGATCACCCCGATCAGCCTCGACCACACGGACCGGCTCGGCGCGACGCCCGGCGAGATCGCCCAGGAGAAGGGCGGCGTCATCAAGCAGGACGCCACCGTGATCCTGGCGCAGCAGCCGGTGGACGCGGCGCAGGTGCTGCTGAAGAAGGCCGTCGAGGTCGACGCGACGGTGGCCCGCGAGGGCATGGAGTTCGGCGTCGTCTCGCGCGAGGTGGCGGTCGGCGGGCAGATGCTGACGCTGCGCGGCGTGGGCGGCGAGTACGACGGCATCTTCCTGCCGCTGTACGGGGCGCACATGGCGCACAACGCGGCGGTGGCGCTGGCGGCGGTCGAGGCCTTCTTCGGCGTCGGCGTGGAGCAGTCGCGGGAGCTGGACCTGGAGACCGTGCGCAGGGCCTTCGCCTCGGTGACCTCGCCGGGCCGGATGGAGGTCGTGCGGCGCAGTCCGACGGTGGTCCTGGACGCGGCGCACAACCCGGCGGGCGCGCAGGTCACCGCGGAGGCGGTGACCGAGGCCTTCGGCTTCAGCCGGCTGATCGGGGTCATGGCCGCGAGCGAGGGCAAGGACGTCAAGGGGGTCCTGGAGGCCTTCGAGCCGATCTTCGCGGAGATCGTCGTCACGGAGAACTCCAGCCACCGGGCGATGACCGCGGACGCGCTGGCGGCCGTGGCGGTCGAGGTCTTCGGGCCGGACCGGGTACAGGTGGAACCGCGGCTGGACGACGCCCTGGAGGCGGCGATCACCCTCGCGGAGGAAGAGGCCGAGTACGGAGGGGCCGGGGTCCTGGTGACCGGTTCCGTGATCACGGTGGGCGAGGCCCGCCTGCTGCTGAAGAGGGGCTGAGGGATGCGCACGCTGTGTGCTTCGACGCTGATCGGCGAGTTCTTCGTGATCGGTTTCGCGGGCCTGGTGGCCATGAAGAACCCGGATCTGACCCAGGCCACGGTGTGGACGGTCTGCGGGATCGCCATGCTGCTGTCGGTGCTGCTGTGCGGGATGCTGTCGCGTCCGGGCGCGGTCCAGATCGGCTGGGCGCTGCAGATCGGGCTGATCCTGAGCGGGTTCGTCGTCCCGATGATGTTCTTCCTCGGCGCGGTGTTCGCGGCGCTGTGGTGGTGCTCCGTGCACTACGGCGCCAAGATCGACGCGGTCAAGGCGCGCTGGGCGGCCCAGAACGAAGCCCAGGCCTGAGGCCGGTCCCGCCGCCCGCGGCCCCGGCCCGCGGCCCCGGCCGCCGGGGGCACGGGGCTCCGCGCAAGGGCCCCGCTGACTCCCTGTAGCCTCGTCGGACCGCACCCGTATGCCGCAAGGAGCCGCAACATGACCCAGCGCACGCTCGTCATCCTCAAGCCCGACGCCGTCCGTCGAGGCCTGATCGGCGAGATCATCGGCCGCATCGAGCGGAAGGCCGGCTGGACCGTTCCCGCACTGGAGCTGCGCACGCTGGACCAGGAGACCCTGGAGGCGCACTACGGCGAGCACAAGGGCAAGCCCTTCTACGAGCCCCTCATGGGCTTCATGGCGAGCGGCCCGGTCGTGGTCCTCGTGGTGGAAGGGGAACGCGTGATCGAGGGTGTCCGCCAGTTGGCCGGACCCACTGACCCGATCGCCGCAGCGCCCGGCTCCATCCGGGGGGATTTCGGCACCATCACCCGGGAGAACCTGATCCACGCCTCGGACTCCGAGGAGTCCGCCGAGCGCGAGCTGAAGCTGTTCTTCCCCTCGCTCTGATGAGTCCTTCCTGACGCAACATCAGCCGAATAGCGCTCATGACCTGGGGCGACCGAAGTAATTTCGGTCGCCCCTCGGTATTACCGGGCGCGAGCGGGAACGCATGTGCAGGACACGTCGTCACCACTAGGGGGCGGGTTTCCGTTCCGGCGGGATTGCCGGAGTCCCGTCGCGCGGTGTTCATACTTGCGGCACTACGATGGGGCCTCCACCCACACACCCACCTCGCCGACCTGACAGCAGCCGCTATCAACTGGAAGGCCAGACGCTCCTCATGGGGAACAAGGGGAACAACATGTCGTTCATCGGCCGTGACATGGCGATCGACCTCGGGACCGCCAACACGCTGGTGTACGTGAGGGGCCGGGGGATCGTCCTGAACGAGCCGTCCGTGGTCGCCATCAACACGAACACCGGCGGCATCCTGGCGGTCGGCTCCGAGGCGAAGAAGATGATCGGCCGGACGCCCGGCAACATCGTCGCCGTACGGCCCCTCAAGGACGGCGTGATCGCCGACTTCGAGATCACGGAGCGTATGCTCCGGTACTTCATCCTCAAGATCCACAAGCGCCGCTACCTGGCCCGTCCGCGCGTCGTGGTCTGCGTCCCCTCCGGCATCACCGGAGTGGAGCGCCGCGCCGTCATCGAGGCGTCCACGCAGGCCGGCGCCCGCCAGGTGCACATCATCGAAGAGCCCATGGCCGCCGCCATCGGCTCGGGCCTGCCCGTCCACGAGGCCACCGGCAACATGGTCGTGGACATCGGCGGCGGCACCACCGAGGTCGCCGTCATCTCCCTCGGCGGAATCGTCACGGCACAGTCCATCCGGGTGGCCGGCGACGAGCTCGACAACGCGATCATCCAGCACATCAAGAAGGAGTACTCGCTCCTCCTCGGTGAGCGCACCGCCGAGCAGATCAAGATCACCATCGGGTCGGCGTACGACCTCGACAAGGACGAGCACACCGAGATCCGCGGCCGGGACCTGGTCTCCGGCCTCCCGAAGACGGTCGTGATCTCCGCCGCCGAGGTCCGCAAGGCGATCGAAGAGCCGGTCAACGCCATTGTCGACGCGGTCAAGACGACCCTCGACAAGTGCCCGCCCGAGCTCTCCGGCGACATCATGGACCGCGGCATCGTGCTGACCGGCGGCGGCGCCCTGCTGCGCGGCCTCGACGAGCGGCTGCGCCGCGAGACGGGCATGCCGATCCACATCGCCGAGGATCCGCTCGACTCCGTCGCCCTCGGCTCCGGCAAGTGCGTGGAGGAGTTCGAGGCGCTCCAGCAGGTTCTGGACGCCCAGCCCCGGCGCTGATACAGACCCCCGCCAGGGGGCCATGCGGAACACAAGGATCCGCCGTATGGGTGCTGCCGCGCCCGTGCGGCGGATCGTTGATATACAGACCAAGACCCGGTGTAAGCACCGGCTCCACCGGAGCCGGCTTCGCCGGCACGACACACGGGAAGGCACGGCCGCCGCACGTGAGGGACACACGAGAAAGCCGGCTGCTCCTGGTGCTCCTGATCGCCATCGCGTTCGCATTGATCACGGTGGACATCAGGGCAGGCGAGGAGTCTCCGGTCGACGGCGCCCGGCAGGCCGCCGCAGCGGTCTTCGGCCCGGTCGAGAAGAGCGTCGCGACCGCGGTCGATCCCGTCGCCAACGCCATAGGGGCCGTACGGGACTCCGGCGAACGGCACAACCGCATTGCCACGCTGGAGCGCGAGAACGCCGCCCTGAAGGCGAAGCTGGGCAGCGACGACCAGACCCGCAGCCGGATCCACGAGCTCGACGAGATGCTCAAGCGGGCCGGCGCCGGACAGTACGGCATCAAGGGCGCCGAGGTCATCGCCATAGGAGCGGCCCAGGGCTTCTCCTGGACCGTCACCATCGACGCCGGCAGCAAGGACGGCATCGAGCGCGACATGACCGTGCTCAACGGGGAGGGACTCGTCGGCCGGGTCGCCACCGTGGGCCCCGACACCGCCACGGTCGTCCTCGCCAACGACCCCGACTTCACCGTGGGCACCCGCCTGGAGAAGACCGGCGAGCTCGGCTTCGCCACCGGACAGGGCGACCGCGCCCTGTCCGTCCAGATGCTCAACGGCAAGGCCAAGGTCAGCCCCGGCGACCGGCTCGTCACCTTCGGCTCCCGCGGCAACAAGCCGTTCGTGCCCGGAGTCCCGATCGGCGAGGTCGTCAAGGTCGACCCCTCGCGCGGCGACCTGACCCGCACCATCTGGGTCCGCCCGTTCGTCGGCTTCTCGCGCCTGGACATCGTCGGCGTCGTCGTCATGCCTCCGCGCGAGGACCCCCGAGACGCCGTACTGCCCCCCAAGCCCGAGGTGAAGCCCACCCCGACGGTCACGGTCACGGTCACCCCGTCCCCGTCCGCCAGCGTGCCCGGCAAGCCGGCCGACGAGTAGGAGCTGACCGTCATGCGTTTCAACCGGATCCTGCTCTCGGCCACGCTCGTCGTGGTCGCCCTCGTCGTCCAGGTCTCCGTCCTGGGCCGGCTGCAACTGCCCGGCGCCGTACCCGACCTGGTCCTGCTCACCGTCGTCGCCCTCGCCCTCGTGTACGGGCACCTCAGCGGCGCGCTCATCGGCTTCGCCGCCGGACTCCTCGCCGACCTGGCCCCGCCCGCCGACCACGCCGCCGGGCGGTACGCGCTCGTGCTCTGCGTCATCGGATACGCCGCCGGGCTGGCCCGCCCCGACTCCGGGCGGTTCCGCTCCGCCTGGGGCCCGATGCTGACCGTCGTCGCCGCCGCGATCGGCTCCACCCTGCTCTACGCGAGCGTGGGCGCCCTGGTCGGCGACACCGCCGCCCGCCACGTGGGCCTCACCGGGCTGCTGTTCACCGCGACCCTCTACGACCTGCTGCTCGCCCCGTTCACCGTGCCGTTCATCATGGCGCTGGCCCGGCGCGCCGAGAACGACCCGATGGCCGTCGAGGCGGGCGGCGGCGGCCCGGCCAAGGCCGCCGACGTCTCCTCCGGCTGGCTCGCCGGCGGCACGGGCCTGCGCATCGGCAGCCAGCGCGGCGGCCTGCGGCGCGGGCTCGCGCGCGGCCGCGCCAACAAGGCGGGCCGGATAAAGGGGGTCAAGGCGATCAAGAGTGTGAAGAGCGTCAAGAAGCTGTGAGGGAGGAGCAGGCGTGACCAACAATCCGGAGACCGGCCGCACCCCGCGGGTGCACATCCGGCTGATGATGATCCAGGTCCTCGTCTTCTCCACGCTGTTCACCCTCGGCGGCCGGCTCTGGTTCCTCCAGATCCGCGACGGCGCGGAGTACTACCACGAGGCGAAGAGCAACCACGTCCAGCGGGTCGTCCAGCCGGCCGTGCGCGGTTCGATCCTCGACGCCCGCGGGGTCCCGCTCGCCGACAACGAGACCCGCCTGGTCGTCTCCGCCAGCCGCACCAAGCTCATGAAGATGAAGGACAGGGGCAAGGACGTCATGACCCGCCTCGCCGACGTCCTGGACATGAGCCCCAAGGAGGTCATGGAGAAGGTCCGGCTCTGCGACTCCCAGACCCCCGCGCCCTGCTGGAACGGATCCCCGTACCAGCCGATTCCGGTCACCCTCGAAGCCACCACGCAGCAGGCGCTGCAGCTGCGCGAACGCCCCGAGGAGTTCCCCGGCATCACCGCGGAGCCCACCGCCGTCCGCCGCTACCCGGCCCCCGGCGGGGCCCGCACCGCGCAGGTGCTCGGCTACCTCTCACCGGTCACCGACGACGAGATTCAGAAGGCCAAACACACCGACTCGCCGCATCTGCGCTCCGATCAGGTCGGCCGCTCCGGGATCGAACGCACCTATGACAAGCAGTTGCGCGGCAAGGCGGAAGTCACCTCGTACGAAGTCGACAACCTCGGCCGGGTCATGGGCCAGACCAAGTCCGACCCGGGCGTGGCCGGGGCCACCCTCATCACCAGCATCGACGCGCGGGTCCAGGCCGTCGCCGAGTACGAGCTCCAGCAGGCGATGAAGACCGTCCGCAACGAGACCGACAACATCACCGGCCGCAAGTACGAGGCCGACTCGGGCGCCGTCGTCGTCATGGAGGCCAAGACCGGCCGGGTCGTCGCGATGGCCTCCCAGCCCGACTACGACCCCAACGCCTGGGTCGGCGGCATTTCCGGCAAGGACTACGCCAGGCTCACCAGCAAGAACTCCAACTACCCGCTGCTGAACCGGGCCATCCAGGGCCAGGCCCCCGCCGGCTCAATCTTCAAGGTGGTGTCGGCGAGCGCGGCCGTGCGGGCCGGCTACGACTTCGACGGCAAGTACAACTGCAGCGCTTCCTACAACATGGGCGGCCGGAGCTTCGCGAACTTCGAGTCCAAGGGGCACGGCCCCATCACCCTGGGCGAAGCTCTCAAGTTCTCCTGCAACACCGTCTTCTACGCCCTCGGGCACAAGGAGTGGCAGCGCGACGGCGGCCTCAAGCCGAAGAAGGACGCCCACGACTGGTTCTACCGGACCGCCCGGGAGTTCGGACTCGGCGCCGAGACCCACATCGACCTGCCGAACGAGGTCACCGGCCGTATCCCCGACCGCAGGTGGAAGCAGAGCTTCTGGAAGGCCAACAAGGACTCCTGGTGCAAGCAGGGGAAGAAGGGCGGCACCTACGTCGAGCAGATCGCCTACGAGAGCTGCCTCGAAGGCAATCAGCTGAAGGCCTACGACAGCATCAACTTCGCCATCGGGCAGGGTGACGTACTCGTCACCCCCATCCAGATGGCCACCATCTACGCCGCGATCAGCAACGGGGGCACCCTTTACGACCCCACGGTCGGCAAGGCCCTGATCAGTCCTGACGGCAAGCGCATCGAGATGATCAAGCCGCAGTCCCACGGCAGGCTGCCGGTCGACGCCAAGACCATCGGCGACCTCGACAAGGGCCTGCGCTCCGTCGCCGAGCCGGGTGGCACCGCCGCCTGGCGGTTCATCGGCTGGCCGATGGACAAGATCCCGATGCACGCCAAGACCGGCACCGCCCAGGTATACGGCAAGCAGACCACGTCCTGGCTGGCGACCTACACCAAGGACTTCACGATCGTCATGACGATCTCCCAGGGCGGCACCGGCTCCGGAGCCTCCGGCCCCGCGGTCCGCAACCTCTACAACGCCATCTACGGTCTCGACATGGAGGGCAAGCAGGACCTGAAGAAGGCCCTGCTGCTGGGACCGGAGACCACACTGCCCAAGATCGACCCCGACGGCTCCATCGAATCCCCCGAGATCCGGCCGTACGTGCCAGCGTCGCCGGAGGAGCCGGCCCCCGCGCTCGCCGGGCCGCCCGCCGCGTCCCCCGTACGGCCCGACTGAGGACCGAGAACCGACATGCAGACCGCGAACAAATTCTCCGTATCCCGATACACGCCCGAGCGCGGCGCGATGGCCAAGCTGACCTCGCGCGACTCGGTGCTGCGCCGGCTCGACTGGCCGATACTCCTCTCGGCGCTCGCCCTGTCCTTCATCGGCGCCCTGCTGGTGTGGTCGGCGACCCGCAACCGCACCCAGCTCAACCAGGGCGACCCGTACTACTTCCTGGTCCGGCACGCCCTGAACACCGGCATCGGCCTCGTGCTGATGATCGGCACCGTCTGGCTCGGCCACCGCACCCTGCGCGGCGCCGTGCCGGTCCTGTACGGGCTCTCCCTGGTCCTGATCCTCGCCGTGCTCACCCCGCTCGGCGCCACCATCAACGGCGCCCACGCGTGGATCGTCATCGGCGGCGGGTTCTCGCTCCAGCCCTCGGAGTTCGTGAAGATCACGATCATCCTGGTCATGGCCATGCTGCTGGCCACCCGGGTGGACGCGGGCGACCTCGTCCACCCCGACCACCGCACCGTGGTCAAGGCGCTGTGCCTGGCCGCCGCGCCGATGGGCATCGTCATGCTGATGCCCGACCTCGGCTCCGTCATGGTCATGGTCGTCATCGTGCTGGGCGTCCTGCTCGCCTCCGGCGCCTCCAACCGCTGGGTGGTGGGGCTGATGGGCTCCGGCGCGGCCGGCGCCGTCCTGATCTGGCAGCTCGGCGTGCTCGACGAGTACCAGATCAACCGCTTCGCGGCCTTCGCCAACCCCGAGCTCGATCCCGCCGGCGTCGGCTACAACACCAACCAGGCGCGGATCGCGATCGGCTCCGGCGGCCTGACCGGCTCCGGGCTCTTCAAGGGCTCGCAGACCACCGGCCAGTTCGTGCCCGAGCAGCAGACCGACTTCGTCTTCACGGTGGCGGGGGAGGAGCTGGGCTTCCTCGGCGCCGGGCTGATCCTGGTCCTGCTCGGCATCATCCTCTGGCGGGCCTGCATGATCGCCCGGGAGACCACCGAGCTGTACGGGACGATCGTGTGCGCCGGGATCATCGCCTGGTTCTCCTTCCAGGCCTTCGAGAACATCGGGATGACCCTCGGGATCATGCCGGTGGCGGGACTCCCACTACCGTTCGTCTCCTACGGAGGCTCGTCCATGTTCGCGGTGTGGGTGGCGGTCGGACTGCTGCAGTCGATCAGGGTGCAACGGCCGATGTCGGCCTAGCGGGGCCGATCTTCGGCCGGTTCCGCCGTCGATTCCCCGTTCACCCTGCCGTGGTGATCCGTTCAGGACTAAGTTCAATGCATGGCGGACACGAAACGCGAGATCGAGCGCAAATTCGAGTTCACGACGAGCAAGGCCGCGCGCCGCGGAGTCCCGGACCTGACCGGCACGGCCGCGATCGCGGCCGTCTCCGACCAGGGCACCGTCGACCTCGACGCGGTCTACTACGACACCCACGACCAGCGGCTCGCCGCCGACGGCCTCACCCTCCGGCGGCGCACCGGCGGCGCGGACGCCGGCTGGCACCTCAAACTGCCCGTCTCCCCGGGCGTCCGCGACGAGGTCACCGCCCCCCTCAGCGACACCGTCCCGCGCGCCCTCGCCGCCCTCGTCCGCTCCCGCGTCCGTGACCTCGCCCTGGAACCCCAGGTCCGGCTGGTCTCCTCCCGCCACGTGACCCACCTCCTCGACGCCGAGGGCGCCCTCCTCGCGGAGCTCTCCGCCGACGCCGTCCGCGCCGAACGGGACGAGGCCGCCGCGGCCTGGACCGAGGTCGAGGTCGAACTCGCCGACGGCGTCGACCCCGCGCTCCTCGACGCCGTCGAGAAGAAGTTCCGCAAGGCCGGGCTCAAGGTCTCCGACGCCCCCTCGAAGCTCGCCCGTGCCCTCACCGAGACGGGAACCGAGCCGCCGGCCCGGCCCGGGCCCGCCGCCGCCGAGGGCACCGCGGGCGCGCTGGTCCTCTCGTACCTGCGCGAACAGCGCGACGCGCTCGTCGCCCAGGACCCCGCCGTCCGGCGCAACCTCCCCGACTCCGTCCACCAGATGCGGGTCGCCTGCCGCCGGATGCGCAGCGCCTTCAAGACGTACCGCAAGGTCCTCGACCGCGGCGCCACCGACCCGCTCGGCGAGGAGCTCCGCTGGCTGGCCGCCGAGCTCGGTCTCGACCGGGACCAGGAAGTCCTGTTCGACCGCATCCAGAACCACGTCACCGAGCTCCCCCGCACCCTCGTGGTCGGGCCCGTCCGCGGCCGCCTGCGGACGTGGAACAACGCCCGCCGCTCGGCGACCCGGCGCCGCGCGCTCGCCGCCCTCGACGCCAAGCGGTACGCGGCCCTGCTCGACGCCCTCGACGCACTGCTGGCCGACCCGCCCCTGCTCCCCGGCGCGGCCGAGCCGGCCGCCCGGGCCCTGCCCAAGGCCGTCCTCAAGGACTACGAACGGCTCGCCACCCGGGTCGCCGGCGCCCTGGACCTGGACCCGGGCGAATCCCGCGACCTGGCCCTCCACGAGGCCCGCAAGGCCGCCAAACGCGCCCGCTACGCGGCGGAGGCGGCCACCCCCGAGCTCGGCAAACCGGCAAAACACCTGGCCAAGGCCATGAAGTCGGTCCAGAGCCTGCTCGGTGACCACCAGGACAGCGTCGTCGCGCGCGAAGCCCTGCGCGGCCTCGGCGTCCAGGCGGCCGGAGCCGGAGAGTCCGCTTTCACCTGGGGCGTGCTCTACGCCCGCGAGGAAGCCCTGGCCGCACGGGGTGAGCAGGAGCTTCCGGACGTATGGGGGCAAGCCGCGGACCCCGCCCTCCGGGCCGGGCTCCGCTCCTAGGCGGCGATCATGGCGGCAGGAGGCGGCTGCGCCTCGGGTTACGCTTGAGAGTCGCCCCCTGCCCGCTTCACGAAAGTCGCGTGATGTCCGAGTCGGTCTTCCCACAGCTCGAAGCTCTGCTCCCGCATGTGCAGAAGCCCATCCAGTACGTCGGCGGTGAACTCAACTCCACCGTCAAGCCGTGGGATTCGTGTGACGTCCGCTGGGCGCTCATGTACCCGGACGCGTACGAGGTCGGGCTGCCCAACCAGGGCGTCATGATCCTGTACGAGGTGCTGAACGAGCGCGAGGGCGTGCTCGCGGAGCGCACCTACAGCGTGTGGCCGGACCTCGAAGAACTGATGCGCGAGCACAAGGTGCCGCAGTTCACCGTGGACAGCCACCGCCCCGTGGGCGCCTTCGACGTGTTCGGCCTGTCCTTCTCCACGGAGCTGGGCTACACGAACATGCTCACGGCGCTGGACCTGGCGGGCATCCCGCTGGAGGCCAGGAACCGCACGGTCGACCACCCCATCGTCCTCGCGGGCGGCCACGCGGCCTTCAACCCCGAGCCGATCGCGGAGTTCATCGACTGCGCGGTCATCGGCGACGGCGAGCAGGCCGTCCTCGACATGACCGAGATCATCCGCACGTGGAAGGCCGAGGGCCGTCCGGGCGGGCGCGAAGAGGTCCTCTTCCGCCTGGCCAAGACCGGCCAGGTCTACGTGCCGGGCTTCTACGACGTCGACTACCTGCCCGACGGGCGCATCGCGCGCGTCGCGCCGAACAAGTCGGGCGTCCCGTACCGCGTGTCCAAGCACACGGTCATGGACCTCGACGAGTGGCCGTACCCGAAGCAGCCGCTGGTCCCGCTCGCCGAGACCGTCCACGAGCGGATGTCCGTCGAGATCTTCCGCGGCTGCACCCGCGGCTGCCGTTTCTGCCAGGCCGGCATGATCACGCGCCCCGTGCGGGAGCGAAGCATCACCGGCATCGGCGAGATGGTGGAGAAGGGCCTCAAGGCGACGGGCTTCGAGGAGGTCGGCCTCCTCTCGCTGTCCTCCGCGGACCACACCGAGATCGCCGAGATCGCCAAGGGCCTCGCGGACCGCTACACGGACGATAAGGTGGGCCTGTCCCTGCCGTCGACCCGCGTGGACGCGTTCAACGTGGACCTGGCGAACGAGCTGACCCGCAACGGGCGCCGCTCCGGTCTGACCTTCGCCCCCGAGGGCGGCTCCGAGCGCATGCGCAAGGTCATCAACAAGATGGTCTCGGAAGAGGACCTGATCCGGACGGTGGCCACCGCGTACGGCAACGGCTGGCGCCAGGTGAAGCTGTACTTCATGTGCGGCCTGCCGACCGAGACCGACGAGGACGTGCTCCAGATCGGCGACATGGCGGTCAACGTCATCGCCAAGGGCCGCGAGGTCTCCGGCCAGAACGACATCCGCTGCACGGTGTCGATCGGCGGATTCGTGCCGAAGCCGCACACCCCGTTCCAGTGGGCGCCGCAGCTGTCGGCCGAGGAGACGGACGCGCGCCTGACGAAGCTGCGCGACAAGATCCGCGGTGACAAGAAGTACGGCCGCTCGATCGGCTTCCGCTACCACGACGGCAAGCCGGGCATCGTCGAGGGCCTCCTCTCGCGCGGCGACCGCCGCATCGGCGACGTCATCCGCGCCGTGTACGAGTCGGGCGGCCGTTTCGACGGCTGGCGCGAGCACTTCTCGTACGACCGCTGGATGGAGGCCGCGGAGAAGACGCTGCCGGCCTACGGCGTGGACGTGGCCTGGTACACCACCCGCGAGCGCACGTACGAGGAGGTCCTGCCCTGGGACCACCTGGACTCCGGTCTCGACAAGGACTGGCTCTGGGAGGACTGGCAGGACGCCCTCGACGAGACCGAGGTCGACGACTGCCGCTGGACCCCGTGCTTCGACTGCGGCGTCTGCCCCCAGATGGACACCCAGATCCAGATCGGCCCCACGGGCAAGAAGCTCCTCCCTCTGACCGTGGTGAAGTAACCACCGCCCGAACTGGACCCCCCGCCGCAACGGTCGGGGGGTTTCGGGTGTCCTTAGGGGTATGGAACTCGACAAGCGGCAGCCCGCGGACGGCGGCGAGGGGTGCCTCGTGGGCGTCATCCGGGTGCCCGTCAAGATCGTGGCGCTGATCGTCGTACTGCCCGTACGGGTGGTTTGGGATCTGCTCGTCGCGTTCGGGCAGGCCGTTCGGCGGCACGTGCTGGGCCCCTTCTCCGTGTACGTCCTCCAGCCCCTGCTGCGCGGGATCGGCCTGGTGCTGACGGTGCTGCTCAAGCTGGTGTTCGTCTGGCCCTGGGTCGGGCTGTGGCGGTACCTGGTCCAGCCGGTGCACGCGTACCTCCTCGCCCCCGTCGGGCGGTTCGTGTACGCGTACCTGCTGCGTCCGCTCGGCGAGGCGCTGGCCTGGGCCGGGCGCGGGGGGATGCGGTACCTGCTCGCACCGCTCGCCAAGGGCGTGATGTGGACCCTGTGGGCGCTCTGCATGAGCCTGTTCGTCTGGCCCTGGGTGGGGCTGTGGCGGTACGTGCTCGCGCCCGTCGGGCGGGGGCTGGCGTGGGTCGGCGGGCTGCTCCACCGGTACGTACTCACCCCGCTCGGGCAGGCACTGGCGTGGACCGCGGCCTTCGTCCACCGGTATCTGCTGCGGCCGGTCGGGCTGGGGCTGTGGCGGTACGTGCTCGCGCCGCTCGGGCAGGCGCTCGTCTGGGCCTGGCACGTCGCCGGGCGGATCGTGCGGGCCGTGTGGCGCGGAGTCCGGCTGGTCGGGTGGGTGCTCGTCGGATGGCCCGCGGCGCAGGTGTACCGGCACGTACTGACACCCGTCGGACATGTCGTACGGGACGTGTGGCGCACCGTCCGCACCACCGTCCGCGAGGTCCGCGCCGAGGTGCGAAAGGTGCTGTTCGGGGGCCCCGGCCGGGAACCGGCGAGGTCACGGGCGCGTACTCTGGGTAGTACGACAGCCGTGAGCAACCCGCCCGCCCCCGAGCGCTCCCTGCACAAGCAGGGGTGAGCCGGAGGGCACGGCGTGGCCCGCCGGCTCACCGGACCTCAGGGCGACGCGCGAGCCGCGGAGCCCCGCACAAGGAGAAGAACCACTGGGCAAGCGACAGCCCGAAGGCCCGCCCCCCGCACCGGTGGTGCAGCGCATCCGACTGCGCTACACCAAGCGCGGCCGCCTCCGGTTCACCAGCCACCGAGACTTCCAGCGCGCGTTCGAGCGGGCCCTGCGCCGCGCCGAGGTGCCCATGGCGTACTCGGCGGGCTTCACCCCGCACCCCCGCGTGTCGTACGCGAACGCCGCGCCGACCGGTACCGGCAGCGAGGCCGAGTACCTGGAGATCGCCCTCGCCGAGCCGCGCGACCCCGAGAAGCTCCGCGAGCTGCTCGACGAGTCGATGCCGCTCGGCCTCGACATCACCGAGGCCGTCGAGGCCCGTACCTCCGGACTCGCCGACCGGCTGACCGCCTCCGTGTGGGAGCTGCGGCTGGAGGGCGTGGAGGGCGCCGACGCCCAGCGGGCGGTCGAGGCCTTCCTCGCCGCCGAGGCGGTGGAGGTGCAGCGCCGCACCAAGAACGGCATGCGCACCTTCGACACCCGCGGCGCCGTGGTCAGCCTCGAAGCGGTTCCTGCTCCTGCTGATAGGACGCCGGACAATGCCTGTGCGATACTGCGGCTGGTTGTTCGGCATCTGACACCTGCCGTGCGACCCGACGACGTCCTGTCCGGTCTCCAAGCTGTGGCCGACCTGGCGCCGCCGGTCCCCGCAGCGGTGACCAGGCTGGCGCAGGGGCTCTTCGACGAGGAGTCCGGCACGGTGACCGACCCGCTCGCGCCCGACCGCGAGGCTGTCACGGCCGCCCCACCCACGGCCGCCGTAGCAGCCGACGCGAAGGCGCCGGAAGGTCCCGCCGCGTAGGGATCGTCGTCGTCGCGCAGCCCTGGCACTCGGAGCCACCTGGGTCGGGCCGCGCACAGACCTGAAGACTTCCGCCAGGCCGTACGGACAAGACGTACGGAACCGGCGGCCATGGACTAGAGCTCCCGTGTGGCGAACGCGCCCCGGAGGCCGGATCCGCGCTGATGCGCGAAGCCGTGCCGGACCGGAAGTCAGCCGCGGCGCCCGGGAGCGTGACGGGAGAACCGCCCGCATGCTCAACAACGAAACCAACAACACCACCGGTGGCGCCGACAGCGGCAGCCCGAGCGACAACCTGCCTCCGCGCAGGCGTCGCCGTGCCGCGTCGCGACCCGCCGGACCGCCCGGTGCGACGGCCGCCGCCGCACCCGCCGCCGAGGTGACCGAGGCCGCCCCCGCCGCCGAGGAGGCCGCCCCGGCCGCCGCCCCGGCCCGTACCCGCCGCCGCGCGACCCGCGCCGTGGCCGCCCCGGAGGCTCCGGCTGCCGCCGAGGTCGTCGTGGAGGCCGCTGCTCCGGTTGCCGAGGAGTCCGCCGCTCCGGCGCCGCGTGCCCGCCGCCGTGCCACCCGCGCCGTCGCCGCGCCTGAGGCTCCGGCCGCCGCCGAGGCCGTCGTAGAGGCCGCTGCTCCGGTTGCCGAGGAGCCCGCTGCTCCGGCGCCGCGTGCCCGTCGCCGCGCGACCCGCGCCGTGGCTGCTCCGGAGACCCCGGCTGCCGCCGAGGTCGTCGTGGAGGCCGCCGCCCCGGCCGCTCCGGTTGCCGAGGAGTCCGCCGCTCCGGCGCCGCGTGCCCGTCGTCGCGCCACCCGCGCCGTGGCTGCTCCGGAGGCTCCGGCTGCGGCCGAGGTCGTCGTGGAGGCCGCCGCCACGGCCGCTCCGGTTGCTCCGGTTGCCGAGGAGCCCGCTGCTCCCGCGCCGCGTGCCCGCCGCCGTGCCACCCGCGCCGTCACCGCTCCCGAGGCGCCCGCCGCCGAGGCCGTCGTGGAGGAGCCCGCGCCGAAGGCCACGGTCACCGTCGCCGACGCCGTGGACTCCCCGAAGCGCGGCGGCCGCCGCCGCGCCACCCGTTCCACCGCGTCCGCCGCCCCGGCGGCCCCGGCCGCCGCGCCGGTGCAGCCCGCCGCGGAAGAGCCCGCCGCTCCGGCTCGCGGCCGCCGCGCCGTGCGCCCCGCCGTCGCCGTCTTCCAGGCGCCGGTGTTCGCCGAGCCGATGTTCCAGACCCCCGAGACCGCCGCCATGGCCGCAGCGGCCGCCGCAGCGGCCGTCGAGGCGGAAGAGGTCGAGGAAGAGGAAGAGCTCGCAGCAGAGGCCGAGGCCGTCCAGGCCCCCGCCGCGCAGCCGGCCGGCCGTCGCCGTCGCCGTGGCCGCGGTGCGGTCGAGGCCGCCCCGGTCGCCGAGTCCGCGCCGGTGTCCCTGGCCGACGTGGAGCGCGTCGAGGACGAGGCCGAGGCCGCCGAGCTCGACGAAGAGGGCGCCGAGTTCGAAGAGGGCGACGAGACGGGCGAGCGCCCGTCCCGCCGCCGCCGTCGCGGTGGCCGTCGCCGCCGCCGCGGTGAGGCCGCCGACCTCGACGAGTCCGCCGAGGAAGAGGCCGAGGCCGCCGAGCAGGAGGCGGACGAAGAGGACTCCGCCGAGGAGGACGACGAGGAGACCGGGGCCCTGGGCTCCAGCTCCAGCCGTCGCCGCCGTCGCCGTCGCCGCCGCAGCGGTGACAGCGGTGCCGAGGGCGAAGCGGGCGAGGACGACGGCGTACGCACCGTCGTCAAGGTCCGCGAGCCGCGCCCGGCCCGTGAGAAGGCCGAGCCGTCCGACGAGGTGCAGTCCATCAAGGGCTCGACCCGTCTGGAGGCGAAGAAGCAGCGCCGCCGCGAGGGCCGCGAGCAGGGCCGCCGCCGCGTCCCGATCATCACCGAGGCCGAGTTCCTGGCCCGCCGCGAGGCCGTCGAGCGCGTGATGGTCGTCCGCCAGGCCGGTGAGCGCACCCAGATCGGCGTCCTCGAGGACAACGTGCTCGTCGAGCACTACGTCAACAAGGAAGAAGCCACCTCGTACGTCGGCAACGTCTACCTGGGCAAGGTCCAGAACGTGCTGCCGTCGATGGAGGCCGCCTTCATCGACATCGGCAAGGGCCGCAACGCGGTCCTGTACGCCGGTGAGGTCAACTTCGAGGCGCTCGGCATGGCCAACGGGCCGCGCCGCATCGAGTCCGCCCTCAAGTCCGGCCAGTCGGTCCTGGTGCAGGTCACCAAGGACCCGATCGGCCACAAGGGCGCCCGCCTGACCAGCCAGGTCTCGCTGCCCGGCCGCTACCTGGTCTACGTGCCCGAGGGCTCGATGACCGGCATCAGCCGCAAGCTGCCCGACACCGAGCGCGCGCGCCTGAAGACCATCCTCAAGAAGATCGTCCCCGAGGACGCGGGCGTCATCGTGCGCACCGCCGCCGAGGGCGCGAGCGAGGACGAGCTGCGCCGCGACGTCGAGCGTCTGCAGGCCCAGTGGGAGGACATCCAGAAGAAGTCGAAGCAGATCTCGACCTCTTCGCCGAGCCTGCTGTACGGCGAGCCGGACATGACCGTCCGCGTCGTGCGCGACATCTTCAACGAGGACTTCTCGAAGGTCATCGTCAGCGGTGACACCGCCTGGGAGACCATCCACGGCTACGTGAACCACGTGGCCCCGGACCTGGCCGACCGGCTGTCGCGCTGGACCTCCGAGGTCGACGTCTTCGCGACGTACCGGATCGACGAGCAGCTCGCCAAGGCGCTCGACCGCAAGGTGTGGCTGCCCTCGGGCGGCTCCCTCGTGATCGACAAGACCGAGGCGATGATCGTCATCGACGTCAACACCGGCAAGTTCACCGGTCAGGGCGGCAACCTCGAAGAGACCGTCACCAGGAACAACCTGGAGGCGGCCGAGGAGATCGTGCGCCAGCTGCGGCTGCGCGACCTCGGCGGCATCGTCGTCATCGACTTCATCGACATGGTCCTGGAGTCCAACCGCGACCTGGTCCTGCGGCGGATGCTGGAGTGCCTGGGCCGTGACCGTACGAAGCACCAGGTCGCCGAGGTGACCTCGCTGGGCCTGGTCCAGATGACCCGCAAGCGGGTGGGCCAGGGTCTGCTGGAGTCCTTCTCCGAGACCTGTGTCCACTGCAACGGGCGCGGCGTGATCGTGCACATGGAGACGCCGACCGTGGTCGGCGGCGGTGGCAACGGCAAGCGCGCCAAGCGTCGCGGCGGCCGCGGTCACGAGCACGACCACGAGATCGAGGGCGTCGAGACCGTCGAGGTCCTCGAATCCGAGACCGAGACCGAGGCCGAGGTGGCCGCCGAGCTCGCGGCGCCCGTGGCGCTGCCCGAGCCGGCGTTCGTCGCGGACGAGGAGCTCTACAGCAGCCCGGCGGAGGCGGAGGCCGCGGCCGGCCTGAGCGGCCGCCGCAACCGCCGCCGTGCCACCCGCAAGGCGACCGCTCCGGCGGGCGCCCCGCGCGGTGCGGCCGCCCCGGCGCCGGCCCCCGTGGCCGAGCCCGTGGAGGCGGTCGCCGAGCCCGTCGTCGAGACCGAGCCGGTGACCGAGCCGGCCGACACGGTGCTGGAGCCGGCCACCGAGGTCGTCGCGGAGGCCGTGGAGGCCGCCGAGACGGTCGAGGCCGCGCCCAAGGGCCGGACCCGTCGCCGGGCCACCCGCAAGGCCACGGCCCCGGCCCCGGTGGCCGAGGCTCCCGCCGAGCCGGAGTCCGCACCGGAGCCCGAGGCCGTCGTGGAGGCCCCGGTCGCCGAGGCCCCGGTCGCCGAGGCGCCGGTCGAGGAGGCCCCCGCGGCCGAGGCCGCACCGGCCCGCCCCCGCCGGCGTGCCACCCGTAAGGCCACCGCACCCGCCGGCTCCCCGGCCGGCGCGGCGGAGGCCGCCGTCGTGGTCGTCGAGACCCCCGCCGCCGAGTCCGAGGCCGCCGCGGCCCCGGCCGAGGCAGCGGAGGCCCCCGAGGCCGAGGAGGCCGCCCCGGCGGCCAAGAAGGCGGTCCGCAAGACGGCCGCCAAGAAGGCCCCGGCGAAGAAGGCCACCGCAGCCAAGAAGGCGACGGCGGCCAAGAAGACCGTCGCGAAGAAGGCGACGGCCAAGAAGACCGTGGCGAAGCGGGCGACGAAGAAGACCGCGGCGGCCGAGCAGCAGTCGCTGCCCTCCGTCTCGGCTCCGACCGAAGCCTGATCCGCCGCACGGCCGTGGACCCCGCCCAGCGGCGGGGCCCACGGCCTGCGCGGGGCCCGGTTTGACCCTCCGGAACCGGCCCCGTAACCTAGACCGTCGGCATGTCCTAGATGATTACGTCTAGTGCGCGTCGCGCTCCTGAGCACCTTCCTCCGGCCGGGCCCCGCCCGCAGGAGAGGCCGCTCGTCCAATCCGGATCAGTTCGGTCCCCCCGCAAGAGGGGACTGCCTGAGCGGCTGGCTTCAGGAGCATCCGTCCCGAGTGAGAGAGAGATCCGCGTGTACGCCATCGTGCGCAGCGGTGGTCGCCAGCACAAGGTTGCTGTTGGTGACATCGTTGAGGTTGACAAGATTTCCACTGCCAAGGTTGGCGACACGGTCGAGCTCTCGACCCTGCTCGTTGTCGACGGCGACGCCGTGACCAGCGACCCGTGGGTGCTGGCCGGGATCAAGGTCCAGGCCGAGATCGTGGACCACCACAAGGGCGCCAAGATCGACATCCTGCGCTACAAGAACAAGACCGGCTACCGCCGTCGCCAGGGTCACCGCCAGCAGTACACGGCGATCAAGGTCACCGGTATCCCCACGGCTGCGAAGTAAGAGGGACTGAGACATGGCACACAAGAAGGGCGCATCGTCCACCCGGAACGGGCGCGATTCCAACGCTCAGCGGCTCGGCGTGAAGCGCTTCGGCGGTCAGGTCGTTTCCGCCGGCGAGATCCTCGTCCGCCAGCGCGGCACCCACTTCCACCCGGGTTCGGGTGTCGGTCGTGGTGGCGACGACACGCTGTTCGCGCTGCAGGCCGGTGCCGTGCAGTTCGGCACGCACCGTGGCCGCAAGGTCGTCAACATCGTTCCGGCCGCCTGATCCAGCTCCTGCTGATCAGCGGTACGTAACTTCCCGAGGGCGGATCTCAGCTCTTTCCGGCGCAAGCCGGGAAGAGAGGTCCGCCCTCGGTGCGTTGGCACATAGGAACGCTTAGGCACGTTTAATGGGCAGCAAGGCCTGCCCGGGACATTCCCGTATGTATCTGGAGGAACAACCATGACCACCTTCGTGGACCGCGTCGAGCTGCATGTCGCCGCGGGTAACGGGGGCCACGGCTGCGCCTCCGTTCACCGGGAGAAGTTCAAGCCGCTCGGCGGCCCCGACGGCGGAAACGGCGGCCGTGGCGGCGACGTCATCCTGGTGGTGGAGCAGGCGATCACCACCCTGCTGGACTACCACCACAGCCCCCACCGCAAGGCCACCAACGGCAAGCCCGGCGAGGGCGGCAACCGCTCCGGCAAGGACGGCCAGGACCTGGTCCTGCCCGTGCCGGACGGCACCGTCGTCCTCGACAAGGAGGGCAACGTCCTCGCCGACCTCGTCGGCCAGGGCACCACGTTCGTGGCCGCCGAGGGCGGCCGCGGCGGCCTCGGCAACGCCGCGCTGTCCTCCGCCCGCCGCAA
This sequence comes from Streptomyces sp. WM6372, assembly GCF_001279655.1. Classification (NCBI taxonomy): domain Bacteria; kingdom Bacillati; phylum Actinomycetota; class Actinomycetes; order Kitasatosporales; family Streptomycetaceae; genus Streptomyces; species Streptomyces sp. WM6372. Next base: position 76,679 of record NZ_LGDB01000070.1, read on the forward strand.
GGCCCCCGGCTTCGCGCTCCTCGGCGTCCCCGGCACCACCGGCGACATCGTCCTGGAGCTCAAGACCGTCGCCGACGTGGCCCTCGTCGGCTTCCCGAGTGCCGGCAAGTCCTCGCTGATCTCGGTGCTCTCCGCAGCCAAGCCGAAGATCGCGGACTACCCCTTCACCACCCTTGTCCCGAACCTGGGCGTCGTCACCGCCGGCTCGACCGTCTACACGATCGCCGACGTCCCCGGCCTGATCCCGGGCGCCAGCCAGGGCAAGGGCCTCGGCCTGGAGTTCCTGCGCCACGTCGAGCGCTGCTCGGTCCTCGTGCACGTCCTGGACACCGCCACCCTGGAGTCCGACCGCGACCCGGTGGCCGACCTCGACGTGATCGAGGAGGAGCTCAAGATCTACGGCGGCGGCCTGGAGAAGCGCCCGCGCCTCGTCGTCCTCAACAAGGTCGACATCCCCGACGGCCAGGACCTCGCCGACATGGTCCGCCCGGACCTGGAGGCCCGCGGCTACAAGGTCTTCGAGGTCTCCGCGGTCGCCCGTACGGGCCTCAAGGAGCTCTCGTACTTCCTCGCCGAGGTCGTCGCCAAGGCGCGCGCCCGCAAGCCGAAGGAGGAGGCGACCCGCATCGTCATCCGCCCGAAGGCCGTGGACGACGCCGGCTTCACCGTCACCTATGACGAGGTCGAGGACGTCTACACGGTGCGCGGCGAGAAGCCGGAGCGCTGGGTCCGCCAGACGGACTTCAACAACGACGAGGCCGTGGGCTACCTGGCCGACCGCCTCAACCGCCTCGGTGTCGAGGACGCGCTGAAGAAGGCCGGCGCCCGCGCCGGCGACGGCGTGGCCATCGGCTCCGACGAGAACGCGGTCGTCTTCGACTGGGAGCCGACCGTGATGGCCGGCGCCGAGATGCTGGGCCGCCGCGGCGAGGACCACCGTCTGGACGCCCCGCGTCCGGCCACCACCCGCCGCAAGGACAAGGAAGCGCAGCGCGGGGACTCGGCGCAGAAGGAGTACGACGAGTTCCGCCCGTTCTGATCTGCCGCTTTGCCGCGCCTTTGCCCCGGACGGCGGAGTTGAAGTGATGTTTACCCCGGTCGCCTAGGATCCACGGGTGAGCAGCACCAACACTCCCAGCGTTTCCGTCGTGGTGATCGCGTACAACGACGCCGTGCTCGTGGGCGAGGCCGTTTCCTCGGCCCTCGCCCAGGGCCCGGTCGTCGCCGAGGTGATCGCCGTGAACGACGCCTCGGCCGACGGCACCGCGCGGGTGCTGGACGAGCTGGCCGCGGTCCACCCCCGCCTGAAGGTCGTGCACCGTACGGAGAACAGCGGCGGCTGCGGTACTCCGCGCAACGACGGGATCGCGGCCGCGAGCTCCCCGTACGTGCTCTTCCTCGACAGCGACGACGTGCTGCCCCCGGGAGCGGCCGACGCCCTCGTGCGCGCCGCCGAGGAGCACCGCGCGCCGGTGACCGTCGGCGCGTGCGTACGCCGTGAGCTGCCCCAGCACCACGACGTGCCGTGGATGCCCGGGCTGTACACCGCGGGCGACGTGATCGAGCGGCCCGCCGACCGTCCCGAACTGGTCCGCGACACCCTCTGCGTCAACAAGCTGTACGAGCGGGCCTTCCTCGACGAGCACGCGATCCGCTTCCCCGACGGCCGGTTCATCTACGAGGACTTCGTCTTCACCGCGCGCGTGCTGGCCGCGGCCCCGCGCATCGCCGTCATCGGCGACCTCGTCTACGTCTGGCACGTGCGCCGCAGCGCCGCCCAGGTGTCGATCTCCCTGGACCGCAAGGACGTCGGCAACTGGCGCTCCCGGATCGAGGCCCACCGCGCGGCCCGCCGGATCATCACCGAGTCCTCCCCGGAACTGGGCCTCGCCTGCCAGGTGAAGTTCCTGGAGTACGACCTGCGCATGTACCTGCGCGAGCTCGGCAAGGACCCCGAGTACCAGGCCGCGTGGTGGACGCTGACCCGTGACTACGTCGCCGGGTTCGACGAGGCCGCCGTCGAGGCCGCCGGGGCGCACGCCCGCTGGATCGTCCGCCTGCTGCGGGCCGGCGCGAACCCGCCCGCCGACGTCGAGCGGCTCACCCGCTTCGCCGCCGAGCCGCCCCGGCTGCTGCCCCCGTACGCGACCGATCCGCAGGGGCAGCCCGTGTGGAGCGAGGAGCTCCCGGTCGTCCTGGACGGGCTGGCCGGGCTGCCGGTGGCCGAACTGCCCGTCAGCATCGACGCCGAACCGCTGGGCGCGGGCCGGCTCCGGATCCGGGTGCGCGACCTGTACGGGCGCCTCGCCGAAGCCGGGCCGCGCACCGCCCGGCTGAGCTTCGTCCCCCGCTCGGGCGGGCAGCCGGTCCAGGACCGGCCGGTGGAGCTGCGCCCCGCCGCCGACGGCGACGGCTGGACCGCCGAACTGCCCTTCCGGCTCACCGGCGTGGCCTCCGCGGGGCGCCGCCAGGGCCGCCGCGGCATGCAGGCGTGGGGCGTCCAGGTGGGCGTGGAGTTCGCCGACGGGAGCTCCCTGCTCACCTCCCCGCGCCCCCTCGACGAGCTCCTGCGCCGCCGCGCCCTGCCGAGCAGCAGGTACGGTGTTCTGCTGGCGCAGCCGTTCCGTACGGGCGGAGGATCACTGGCCCTGCGGCTCGCGCCGGGTGCCGCGGGCGCGCTGAGCCTCGTACGCAACCGTCTCCACCGGGCCCGGGCAGGCCGCGGATCGGAGTGAAGACAGCCGGCGACCGTCAGGCCGCCTGAGATTTCGGACAGGACCCCGGACCCGCTCCGGGGACCCCAGGGAGATACGCATGACTTTTCTGATCACTGGTGGCGCCGGCTACATCGGCTCCCACGTCGTCCGCGCGATGCTCGCCGCCGGGGAGGAGGTCGTCGTCTTCGACGACCTGTCCACGGGCAACGAGGACCGCGTCCCGCAGGGCGTCCCGCTGGTGATCGGCTCGGTCCTGGACCGGCTGACCCTGGACGAGACCATCCGCGCGCACCAGATCACCGGCGTGGTGCACCTCGCGGGCAAGAAGCAGGTCGGCGAGTCCGTCGAGAAGCCGCTGTACTACTACCACGAGAACGTGGAGGGCCTTCAGGTCCTGCTGGGCGCGGTGGCCGCGGCCGGCGTCCGCAACTTCCTCTTCTCCTCCTCCGCCTCCGTGTACGGCATGCCCGACGTGGAGCTCGTCACCGAGGAGACCCCGTGCGCGCCGCTGAGCCCGTACGGCGAGACGAAGCTGGCCGGCGAGTGGCTGGTCCGCTCCGCCGGCAAGGCGCACGGCATCTCCACCGCCTGCCTGCGCTACTTCAACGTGGCGGGCGCGGCCGCCCCCGAGCTCGCGGACACCGGGGTCTTCAACCTGGTCCCGATGGTCTTCGAGCGGTTCGACAAGGGTGAGGGCGCCCGGATCTTCGGCGACGACTACCCGACCCCCGACGGCACCTGCATCCGCGACTACATCCACGTCGAGGACCTCGCCGAGGCCCACGTGGTGGCGGCCCGCAAGCTCGTCGAGTGGGGCGCGACCGGGGACTACAAGGACCTCACCGTCAACATCGGCCGCGGCGAGGGCGTCTCCGTACGGGAGATGGCGGAGCTGCTGAACGAGGGCACCGGGCACACGTACGAGCCCGTCGTCGTCCCGCGGCGCCCCGGCGACCCGGCGAAGGTCGTGGCCTCGGCCGACAAGATCGCGGCGGAGCTGGGCTGGAAGGCCAAGCACGACGTCCGCGAGATGATCACCTCGGCCTGGGCGGGCTGGGAGGCCAACCGCAAGGGCGCCGTGCCCCACGTCGCGCGCTGATCCGCCGCACGCACCCCGTACGAAGCCGCCCGCCCCGGACGCGTTCCGGGGCGGGCGGCTTCGGCGTGTCAGGAGCTCAGCGCTCCAGGGCTCAGCGCTCCAAAAACGTGAACAGCTCTTCCCAGCGGTCGGTGATCTCTGCACTGGAGTAGCGCTGCACGCTGCGGAAGGCGTTGTCGCCGAGCCGGTCGCGCAGTTCGCGGTCCGACATCAGCACGTCGAGGTGCCCGGCCAGCTCCATCGTGTTGCCCAGCCGGGCCAGCAGCCCGTCCTCGCCGTGCGACACGATCTCCCGCACGCCCGGCGCGCAGTCGAACGCGGCCACCGGCACGCCCGCGGCCATCGCCTCCAGCAGCGTGATCGGGAAGCCCTCGGCCCGCGAGGCCTGCGCGAACACCGAGGCCCCGCGCAGTGCGCCCAGCACGTCGTCGGTGCTGCCCATCCACTCCACGGAGTCGGTCAGCCCGAGCGTGGCGGCGTGCGCCCGCAGCGCCGGCTCCTCGACGCCCGCCCCGTAGATCCGCAGGACCCAGTCGGGGTGGTGCGGGGCGGCGTCGGCCCACGCGTCGAGCAGCAGGTCCACGCCCTTCTCGAAGGCGAGGCGGCCGACACTGGCGACGACCTTCTCCGCGCGCGGCGCGGGGGAGCCGGGCATGAACGGCAGCGGGTTCGGCATGCTGCCCACGTTCTCCATGCCGGCCCGGATCCACAGGTCCGCGTCCTCCGGGGTCAGCACGAGCAGCCGGTCGACCTCCCCGTAGTGGCGGCGGACCCGCTCACCGCGGGTGGACTTCTGGCTGGCCTCGAACGACTCGTGGCTCATGCCGATGACGCTGAGCCCCTTGGTGTCGGCGAGCGCCACCCACTCCATCGCCCAGACCTGCGTGACGATCACGACCGCCCCGGGGCCGGCCGCGCGCAGCAGCTCGTTCAGCTGCTCCGCCTTGTCCCGCATCTTCGCCCGCCTGGCCGCCTGGCGGCGCCGCTCGGGGGCGTTCAGCCTGCCCTTGATCCCGCGCAGGCGGCGCGCCTTCGGCGGGTGGGCGTCGTACAGGGTGGTCATCTCGTACGGCAGGTCCTGCGGCAGCTTCTGCCGGATCTCCTCGGCGACCGGGGCGATGCCGACGATGTGCACCCGGTGCCCGCGGTCCGTGAACAGCCGGGCCATCTGGTGCGACCAGGTCGTCACCCCGCCGAGCTCGTCGACGCTGTTGGAGACGATGAAGATGTCCCGGTTCACTTGCCGCTCCCGGTGAAGAACTTCTCTACGATCTGGCGGGCCGCGTCCCCGCGGTCGTACTCGCCGAACTCGGTGAGGAAACGCTGCCGCGCCTCCGCGTACTTGGCGTCCGCCTCGTCGAAGGCGGCGAGCGCCTGGAGGAGCTCGTCGGCCGTGGCCACCACGGGACCGGGCGCCTTCTCCTTCAGGTCGAAGTACGTGCCGCGGATGTCGGTCGCGTACTTCTCGTAGTCGTACGCGAAGAACAGCATCGGCCGGTCCAGGACCGAGTAGTCGAACATCACGGACGAGTAGTCGGTGATCAGTCCGTCGGCGAGCGCCAGCAGCGGGGTGATGTCGTGGTGCCGGGAGACGTCGATGACCCGGCCCGCGACCGACGGCGGCAGCGAGACGCTGTTGAGGTAGTGGGTGCGCACCAGCAGCGTGAAGCGGTCGCCGAGCCGCTCGGCGAACTCCTCCACGTCGAAGGGGAACTCGAAGCCCTCCACCGCGCCGTCCGCGGTCGCCCGGAAGGTCGGCGCGTACAGCAGCACCTTCTTCTCCGGGTCGATGCCCAGCTCGGCCGCGAGCGGTCCGCGCACCCGCTCCCCGCTCTGCGCCTCGGCGCGGTGCGCCTCGACCAGGGCGTCGTTGCGCGGGTAGCCGGTGCGCAGCAGCACCTCGTCGCGCAGCCGGAAGCCCTTGGCGAGGGTGCGGGCGTCGTGCTCGGAGCGGATCAGGAAGTGGTCGAAGCGGTTGACGGCCGCCTGGAACTTGTCCTGGCCGGCCTTGCCCTGCGCCTTGGTGCGGGGCTCGTGGAAGCCCATGCGCTTGAGCGCGGAGCCGTGCCAGGTCTGGATGTACGTGGTTCCCTCGCGCTTGGCCAGGGCCAGGGGGAAGCCCTGGTTGTCGACCCAGAACTCGGCCTGCGCCAGCGCGCGCAGGTAGGGCCAGCTCCAGCGGCGCACCAGGGTGGCGTCCTTGGGGAAGCCGGTGGGCTTGGCGCCCGCGTACGACCAGATCGCCTCGAACGGGACGCCCTGGCGGACCATCTCCTCGTGGATCGCCTTCGGGCTGTCGCTGTACTGCTTGCCCATGTGGCTCTCGAAGACGACCGTGCCCTTCTTGATCGGCAGCTTCGAGAAGACCTCGTGGTAGACCTTCACCTTCTGCTCGCCCGAGCCGAGGTTGCGGCGGGCCCGCAGGGCCTTGCGCAGGCCCCGCTTGACCACACCGGCGGCCTTGCCGTGCATCGCGCTGGTGATCAGCGTCTGCGTGCGGACGGAGGCGGCGCCCTCGGCGGTCAGGACGTAGGAGAGGTTCCCCTTCTTGGTGACCTCCGGCGTGAAGCGGTCGGAGACCAGCCGCGTCAGTCGCGGGCGCACGCGCAGGCGGGCCGCCGAATCCAGGTCGACCCCGCCGACGGAGACGCGGGTGGTGAGGCGGTCACCGCCCGCGGTCAGCTTCAGGCGGACGTCCCAGACGGCGTCGATGATGCCCAGGGGGCGCACGGTGCTGCCGATGTCGGCCGTGGCGGTCCACTCGATCGTGTGCCCGGCGTGCCGCACGGTTGCCACCGGGAAGCTGAACGACCGTACGCCGATCTGCCGGCGGGCCCGGAACTCCAGCGTGGCCGTCAGCTCCTTTTCCGGGCTGATCCGGCCCAGCGGGTTCACCACGGAGCCCGAGAGCGTGACGGTGCCGCGCCCGTCGTCCTCGTACGAGGTCAGACGGTTGCCCAGCGCGAGCGAGGAGAGCGGGGTGGTGTGGAAGCCCTGCTCGGTGACGTCCAGTATCCGGCGGGCCTCGTCGCCCTCGCCCTCGCCCTCGTCGTCGATGTGCGCCGCACACCAGTAGACGCGGCCGTCGCGCTCGGCGAGCGGCGAGGACAGCCGGCCCTTGTTGGTCATGGCGTCGGCGGCCGGGAGCAGGTTGTCCCAGTCCTCCTTGCCCAGCAGGTAGGCGCAGATCGCCTGGAGGTACGTGACGTTCTCGTACGCGGCCGGGTCGATGCCGGCCAGGTAGCCGTTGGCGAGGCGGGCGAACTCCTGGCGGTAGGCGTCGCCCAGCAGGGGCAGGTCGCGCAGGTGCAGCACCAGGTCGTGCTTGAGGAACTTGGCGTCCTTCGCGGACTTGATGGCCGTGTGCCCCTTGGCGGCCAGCAGCTCGTCGACGCGGCGGTGGATCTCCATCCGGTGGACGAAGTTCGCGATCTCGTGGCGCCGGTTGCTGATCGACTTCGCCGCGGCCTTCTCGACCACGTTCCAGTAGTAGACGTGGTTCGGGATCAGCGTGATGCGGCGTGCGGCCACGTAGGCCTGCGCCGAGAAGAGCAGGTCCTCGTAGTGGATGCCGACCGGGAACTCCAGGCCCTGCTCCAGCAGGAACGCGCGCCGGTAGCACTTGTTCGTGGAGAGGGTGTCGTAGACCAGGAGATCCGGGTCCTCGGTGATCGACTCCAGCGTGCGGGTGCGCGAGTAGATCCACGGGTACCACTCGGTGGTCTTGCCCCACCGGTTGTCGAGGTGCACGCGCACGCACATGCCGGAGACCAGGTCGGACCCGGTCCGCTCGGCCGCGGCCAGCATGTTCCGGCAGGCGTTCCGTTCCAGCACGTCGTCGCTGTCCAGGAACATGACGTACGTGCCGGTCGCCTGCCGGATGCCGTGGTTGCGCGGGGCACCGCAGCCGCCGCTGTTCTCCGGCAGCCGGAAGGCGCGCACTCTCCCGGGGTGCGCTGCCTCCAGCTCCTGGGCGACCGCGTATGACCGGTCCTTGCTGCAATCGTCGACGATCACGACTTCGACCCCGTGCAGGGTCTGGTCCAAAACCGACTGGACGGCTGTCGGCAGACGCTCTGCGTCGTTGTAGACGATGACGACCACGGAGACGTCAGGCACGTGCACCTCGATCCCTTTGTTCCATTCCGCTTAACCCGTCAAAGCTACCGTGTGCCGCGTGCGGATCCGGCAGACCGACCCCCGGCGTGCATACTTCTGAGGTAGAGGTGTGTGGCGGGTCCGGTCGCCGACAATCACCCGTTCGGACCCAGCAGGAAGTGTTCATGACGAAGCTGTCCGTAGTAGTCCCTTGCTACAACGAAGAAGCCGTGATCGACCGCTTCGACCTGGAGATCCGCAGGGTCCTGGACTCCCTGCCCGTCGAGTACGAGGTCTGCTACGTCGACGACGGCAGCCGTGACGGAACTCTCGTCAAGCTCCGCAAGATCGCCGCCGAGCACGGGGACCGCACCCGGTACGTCTCCTTCAGCCGCAACTTCGGCAAGGAGGCCGGTATGCTCGCCGGCCTGCGCGAGGCCACCGGCGACGCGGTCGTGATCATGGACGCCGACCTCCAGCACCCGCCGGAGCTCATCGCCACCATGCTCGACTACTACCGGCAGGGCCACGACCAGATCATCGCCCGCCGCACCCGCGAAGGCGACAAGAAGGTCCGCTCCGCGCTCAGCCGCCTCTACTACCGCGGCGTCAACCGCTGGGTCGACGTGGAGCTCACCGACGGCGTCGGGGACTTCCGCCTGCTGTCCCGGCCGGCCGTGGACGCGCTGCTGTCCCTGCCGGAGTACAACCGCTTCTCCAAGGGGCTCTTCTCCTGGATCGGCTTCGACACCGTCCACTTCGACTACCGCAACGCCCAGCGCGAGGCCGGCGAGACGAAGTGGAAGTTCGGCTCCCTGCTGAACTACGCCATGGACGGGCTGATCTCCTTCAACAACCGGCCCCTGCGGATCGGAATCTGGGCGGGCGTGTCGCTGGTGGCGCTGACCGTCCTGTACGCCGTGTACGTCGCCATCAGCGCGATGACCAACGGCATCGACGCACCCGGTTACGTCACCCTCGTCGCGATCATCACCGGCATCGGCGGCGTTCAGATGATCATGCTGGGGCTGATCGGCGAGTACATCGGCCGCATCTACTACGAGACCAAGCGCCGCCCGCACTTCCTGGTGAAGGAGGCGCACGGCGCGGACCCGCAGGCCCGGCCCGACGCCGCCGGGGTCCAGCCCGACGCCCGCGAGCGCGGAGGCCTGTCCGCCGCGCGCCCGACGGTCTCGGCCGAGCGCGAGGTGCGCTGAACCATGCGCAGCCAGCTCGGCCAGATCCTCCGCTTCGGCCTCGTCGGCGCCGTCAACACCGGCACCTTCTTCGTCATCTACCTGCTGCTGCACCCGTGGATGCCGTACTTCCTGGCCTACACCCTGGCCTTCCTGCTGGCGATGGTCGGTTCGTTCTTCATGAACACGTACTTCACCTACAGGACCAAGCCCACCTGGAAGAAGTTCCTGCTCTTCCCGCTGACGAACATCACGAACTACGTGATCCAGTCCGTCGGGCTCTACGCCCTGGTCACCTGGGCCGGGCTCGACACCCGGATCGCCCCGCTCGTCGCCGCGGTCGTGGCCATCCCGTTCACGTACCTGCTCTCGCGCAAGATCCTCGTCCCGGGCGCGGCCGCCGCGGCCGAGGACCCGGAGCCGGCCCGCAGCGGCTCCGGGGCTTGAGTCCACCGTCTGAAACCCCTGCGCGGGCGCGGCGCACCACCCCGTAGATTGAGGTGGCAGACGTACCGGCAAGGGGCAAGGGGACAGACGTGTCAGCGGCTAGGCAAGGTGTCGTGGACGCCCGCAGGATCGTGGTCAAGGTCGGTTCCTCCTCCCTGACCACCGCGGCCGGCGGACTCGACGCCGACCGGGTCGACGCCCTGGTCGACGTACTGGCCAAGGCGCGCAGCGGCGGCGAGAAGGAGATCGTCCTCGTCTCCAGCGGAGCCATCGCCGCCGGCCTCTCCCCGCTCGGCCTGCGCCGCCGCCCCACGGACCTGGCCCGGCAGCAGGCCGCCGCCAGCGTCGGTCAGGGCCTGCTGGTCGCCCGTTACACGGCCTCCTTCGCGCGGTACGGGGTCCGCGTCGGGCAGGTGCTGCTGACCAGCGACGACACCAGCCGCCGCGCCCACTACCGCAACGCGTACCGGACCCTGGACCAGCTCCTGGCCATGGGCGCCCTGCCGGTGGTCAACGAGAACGACACCGTCGCCACGGACGAGATCCGCTTCGGCGACAACGACCGGCTCGCCGCCCTCGTCGCCCACCTGGTCCGCGCCGACCTCCTCGTGCTCCTGTCCGACGTGGACGGCCTCTACGACGGCGACCCGTCGCTGCCCGGCACCACCCGCATCGACGAGGTGCGCGGCCCCGAGGACATCGCGCACGTCTCGATCGGCAGCGCCGGCAAGGCGGGCGTCGGCACCGGCGGCATGGTCACCAAGGTCGAGGCGGCGCGGATCGCGGCCGCGGCCGGCATCCCGGTCGTCCTCACCTCGGCGAGCCAGGCGGCCGACGCCCTGGCGGGCCGGCTCACCGGTACGCACTTCCACGCCACCGGCCGGCGTTCGGCGGACCGGCTGCTGTGGCTCCAGCACGCCTCGACCCCGCAGGGGCACCTGGTCCTGGACGAGGGCGCCGTACGCGCGGTGACCGAGCGCGGCAGCTCCCTGCTGCCCGCCGGGATCGCGGCCGTCGAAGGCGACTTCGTCGCCGGCGACCCGGTGGAACTGCGCGGGCCCGACGGCCGCGCCGTGGCCCGCGGGCTGGTCAACTTCGACGCCAAGGAACTCCCGCAGCTGCTCGGCCGCTCCACCAGGGAGCTGGCGAAGGAACTCGGCCCGGCGTACGAGCGCGAGGTCGTACACCGCGACGATCTGGTCCTGCTGGAGGGCTGAGGTTCGGTAAAACCGCCGCGCGGCGGGCCGGGGACTGGTCAACTGTGAGGGGCGGACAGGCATGGCGCAGACAGGAGGCGGGCTGGTGAGACGAGCGCTGACCAGCATCAGCGGCGGCGGGGACGACGAGCAGGGCGAAGCCTCCCGTCTCTGGCACGTCACCCTGAGCGTCTCCGGCAAGCCGGCGCCGCTGTCGGAGGTCCGGCGCGGCCTGGAACAGCTGGCGCACGACCACCCCTTCCTCCTGACCAGCCGGTACGCCGACGACCACGCGGAGATCCGGTACTGGGAAGAGGCCCGCGACCTCCACGACGCCGCGGCCGTCGCCCTGCGCCTGTGGGGCGAACACCGCTCCTCGGCACAGCTCCCGCCGTGGGAGATCGTCGGCCTGGAGGTCATCGACCGCGCGACCTACCACCTCCGGGTGGCGGAGGGCTACGGGCCGCCCCCGGCGCACCCGGTGGGCGTGCACCCGTACTGATTCAGCCGCGCCGGCGTTCGAGGCGCCGGGGGTCCGGGTGGCGGAGCCCCCGGGTCTCAGGGTCCGGGGCGGAGCCTCGGGGAACGGGGGAGGGCGGGTAGGGGACCAAACCCCGCAGGGCCCCACCACCCGGCACCCGGCCGCACCGGTCGAGAGGGGCGTCTCGCGGGGTGGAAGGGCCGGCCGGACCCGGCGGGCCGGGGACTACCCTGGGCGGCATGACCTCGCTCGATGCCCCCGCCTCGCCCGTGATCGCCACCGCGCGAGCCGCCCGTACCGCCGCCGCAGCCATCGCCCCCCTCCCGCGGTCCGCCAAGGACGCCGCGCTGCTGGCCATCGCGGACGCGCTGGTGGCCCGTACGGCCGAGATCGTCGAGGCCAACGCCGTCGACATCGCCAAGGCCCGCGAAGCCGGCACGAGCGAGACCGTCATCGACCGCCTCACCCTCACCCCCGACCGCGTCGCGGCCATCGCCTCCGACGTCCGGGACGTCGCCGCCCTCCCCGATCCCGTCGGCGAGGTGGTCCGCGGCTCGACCCTCCCCAACGGGATCGACCTCCGCCAGATCCGCGTCCCGCTCGGCGTCGTCGGCATCATCTACGAGGCCCGCCCCAACGTCACCGTCGACGCCGCCGCCCTCTGCCTCAAGTCCGGCAACGCGGTCCTGCTGCGCGGCAGCTCCTCCGCCTACGCCTCCAACACGGCCCTCGTCGCCATCCTCCGGGACGCCGTCGAGGGCGCCGGCCTGCCCGCCGACGCGATCCAGCTCGTCCCCGGCGAGTCCCGCGACTCCGTCCGCGAGCTGATGCGCGCCCGCGGTCTCGTCGACGTCCTGATCCCGCGCGGCGGCGCCTCCCTCATCAAGACCGTCGTCGAGGAGTCCATCGTCCCGGTCATCGAGACCGGTACCGGCAACTGCCACGTCTACGTGGACGCCCAGGCCGACCTCGGCATGGCCGTGGACATCCTCGTCAACTCCAAGGCCCAGCGGCCCTCGGTCTGCAACTCCGCCGAGACCCTCCTCGTCCACCGCGACATCGCCGACGCCTTCCTGCCGCTCGCCCTCGACGCCCTCGCCGACGCCGGCGTCACCGTCCACGGCGACGCCCGGGTCCTCGCGGCCGCCGAGCACTCCAAGGCCACCGCGCTGCCCGCCACCGACGAGGACTGGGCCGCCGAGTACCTCTCGTACGACATCGCCGCCGGGGTCGTGGACTCCCTCGACGACGCCGTCGCCCACATCCGCCGCTGGACCTCCGGCCACACCGAGGCGATCGTCACCACCTCGCAGGCCGCCGCCCGCCGCTTCACCCAGCTGGTCGACTCGACCACGGTCGCCGTAAACGCGTCCACCCGGTTCACGGACGGTGGCCAGTTCGGCTTCGGCGCCGAGATCGGGATCTCCACCCAGAAGCTGCACGCCCGGGGCCCGATGGGCCTTCCGGAACTGACCTCCACCAAGTACATCGTCACGGGCGACGGTCACGTCCGGTAGTCGGACCCCGCACACCGGGTGGCCGGAATTCGGCTGACACCCTGCCCAAAGCGGTTCCCCCGGTCTACGCTGGTGCCGTGCCGGACGACGTGGGGGGCAAGTTCCCGGACGACGGGGAGCCCGACAACGACGACCGCGGAGGCGCGGATCAGGACTTCGCCTCCGTGGTGTTCGACGAGGACTTCGTCCGGAACGCCGAGATCCATGAGCCGAGCGCCGCGGAACGCCAGCGGGCCGCCGACCGGGCGCGCGCGGAGGCGGAAGCCGCCCGCGCCGTCGCCGGCGGCTGGACCTCCGACGAGGACTATGACGGCTACTACGGGCGCCCCGACGGCTACGGCATCGACGAACCCGGCTGGGAACACGGCCCCGGCTACGCGGAGGGCCCGTACGGGGCCTACGGCGGCGCGCTGCGGCCCTACCGGGGCCGCTCTCCCTGGCTGCGCCCGGTCGCCTGGGTGCTCGCCTTCGTGATGGGCCTCGGCATGGTCGCCCTGGCCTTCAGCGCCGTCTACCGCAGCGCGTCGAGCGACGCGGACCACACGCCCGCGCCCGCCACCACCCCGCTCACGGAAGTCAGCGGCGCCGGAGCGTTTACGTACCCCGTCGGCCGCCAACCCTGAAGGTACGACCCCACTCGCGTTCACCGGAGCCGGGGGCTTCTCTGAAGCGGGGACAGCGGGGAGAAGCAATGGCCGTGCCAGGAGATCCACCCGACGGCACCCCCGAGGGCATCGGCGGGGGCGACGAGGAATTCCGGTCGGACGAGTACCGGTCGGTGGTGTTCGACGAGGACTTCGTCCGGGCTGCCCGGCTCCAGGAGTTCTCCGCCCAGGAGCGCATGGGCGAACACGCACGGGCCGTACGCAGCCGGTCCATCTGGTCCGGCGGCGGCTCCTCCGGGCCCAGGACCAGTACGCCCGGCCGCGGCGCCCGCCAGGGCATGCTGCTCGTGCTGCTCATCGCCACGGCCTTCGCCGTGGCCGTCTACATGGGCCTGAGCAACCCGACCATGCCCCTGGCCACCGGCCGCGCCGATCCGCTGACCAGCACGATCGTGCCGCTCGCGCCCGCCGCCGCCGTACCCGGCGGACGTCCCGTCGACCTGTACGTGAGCAGCCCGGCGGCCGACTACCGCGTCGGGGCGGCCGGGATCAGCCTGCCCGCCGCGCGCCGCACCCACCACTTCACCGAGGGGCAGGTCATCACCGCGCTGTCCATCGCCAAGGACTACCTCGTGCAGTCCTCGCTGGACCCCGACGTGCTCGCCGGGGCCGCCACCCGGCCCGTGCGGGTCCTGCTCGACCCCGATCAGCTGGCGCAGTTCGACCGCAGCATGACCTCGCCCGCCGGCGACGGCCGGCACGCCGCCACCGGCTGGCTGGTCCGCTTCGACCCGGGCACGGCCGCCGTGGCCGACACCCGGGTCCGGGTCAGCGGAACCCTCGCCTTCGAGGAGATCTCCGCGGACGTCCTCGAAGTGACCACCGACCACACCTTCGTGTACGCCGTGCGCCCGGCCACCGGATCCCCCGCCGCCGCCGACGGAGCCTCGCTCTTCACCGTCCGGCGCGAGCTGCGGATGCGCTTCGACGCGGAAGACCTCACGACCCGCCGCGCCGAGCTGCTCTCGGCCTACGTGATGGCCGGGCCGCAGGACTGCTCCACCGAGCCCGCCGAAGGCTTCCGCCCGGTCCTGGCCGGGGCCGGACCGACCACGGTCGGCCCGGCCGCGAGCGACCCGTACGCCAGCGGCACCCCGAGGCGCACCGCCGGGCTGTGCGGCGTACTGGCGCCGCCCACGCCCGCCGGGACCGCTCCCGTCAGCCCTGCTCCGTAGCCCCGCCCTTGGACTCGCCGTTCCCGTTCGAACCCCCGCCGGCCGCGCCCGTGAACTTGTCGCGCAGCTTGCCGCCGACATCGGCCGCCCCGCCCGCGATGTCGCCGACCAGCTTGAACAGCGGGTCCTTGCTGCTGCGCACCGCGTCCGCGTAGTGCGAGGCCGACTCCCGGAAGGAGTCCTTCACCGAGGCGTCCTTGTCCTCCTCGCGCCGCGGGTAGTGGCCGTCCATGATCCGCTGGTAGTCCCGGTTCTGCGACCACTTCTTCAGCTCGGCCGCCCGCACGGTGGTGAAGGGGTGCGTCCGCGGCAGCATGTTGAGGATCTTCAGCACGGAGTCGCGCAGGTCACCGCCCGCCTCGTACTCCTCGGCCTGGGCCAGGAAGGAGTCCACGTTCATCTCGTGGAGGTGGTTGCCGCCCGCGAGCTTCATCAGGCCGCGCATCGAGGCGGTCACGTCCTGCCCGACCAGCAGCCCCGCCCGGTCCGCCGACAGCTCCGACTTGCGGAACCACTCGCGCAGCGCGGTCACGATGGCCATGATCGCCACATTGCCCAGCGGGATCCACGCCACCTTCAGCGACAGGGTCGTCAGGAACAGCAGGATCGTGCGGTACACCGCGTGCCCCGACAGGGCGTGGCCCACCTCGTGGCCCACGACCGCCCGCATCTCCTCCTCGTCGAGCAGCTCGACCAGGGCCGTCGTCACCACGATGATCGGCTCGTCCAGCCCGATGCACATCGCGTTCGGCCTCGGGTCCTGCTGCACGTACATCTGCGGGACCTTCTCCAGGTCCAGGATGTAACAGGCGTCGCGCAGCATCGCGTACAGGTGCGGGAACTGGGTCTCGCCCACCCGGACGGAATCCGAGAGGAAGAGCAGGCGCAGGCTCCGCTCCGGAAGCAGTCCGCTCAGCGCCTTGAACACGGTGTCGAACCCGGTCAGCTTGCGCAGCGCCACCAGCGCCGAGCGGTCCGCCGGGTGCTCGTACGCGCGCGAGGAAATACCGGGGAACCTCCTGCGGTCCCTCGCCGGCACCTTCTCGAACCCGGTCTCCGTCATAACGCCCTCCCCCTTGATCGGCCTGAGTGCTCCTGCGTCTATCCTCTCCAACGCCTGAGTCGGCGTGAGCGTGCCCCAGGCCCCCGCATACGATGTGAGCGAAGTCTCCGCTCGCTCCCCGACTCGATAGGTATCTGCCTGATGAGCCTCTCCTCCACCGCCCACAACCTGGTCGTTCTCGCGTCGGAGGGCGCCGAGCAGCACGGCGGCAACCACGACAGCCTGAACCCGTACCTGACCGGCGGCGGCGCGCTGTTCATCCTGCTCCTGATGCTCTGGGTGACCACGCGCCTGAACCGCGACCGCTGAACCGGTCGTCACGCACCCGCCCGATCGCGGGTCGGCACCGCTCCGCCGGGCCAGTAGGCTCTGCGCTCATGGGAGAGCAGGAGATGCCTACCGGCCCGGTCAAGCGCCGGCTCGGCGTGATGGGCGGGACATTCGACCCGATCCACCACGGACACCTGGTGGCCGCCAGCGAGGTGGCCGCCCTGTTCCACCTCGACGAGGTGGTGTTCGTACCGACCGGCCAGCCGTGGCAGAAGTCGCAGCGCGCCGTGTCCCCCGCCGAGGACCGCTATCTGATGACGGTCATCGCGACGGCCTCGAACCCCCAGTTCTCGGTGAGCCGCATCGACCTCGACCGCGGCGGGCCGACGTACACGATCGACACCCTGCGCGACCTGAGCGCCCTCAACGAAGACGCCGACCTCTTCTTCATCACCGGTGCCGACGCCCTCGCCCAGATCCTGACCTGGCGCAACGCCGACGAGCTCTTCTCGCTCGCCCACTTCATCGGGGTCACCCGGCCGGGCCACGTGCTCACCGACGACGGGCTCCCCGAGGACGGCGTCTCCCTGGTGCAGGTGCCCGCGCTGGCGATTTCGTCCACGGACTGCCGCACCCGGGTCGCCCAGGGGGATCCTGTCTGGTACCTGGTGCCCGACGGTGTGGTGCGCTACATCGACAAGCGTGAGCTGTACCGGGGAGCCTGAGCTTCCGGAGAGAGGGGCCCCGCGGTGAACGACCGACAGGATCAGTACGACCGGTACGATCCGCACGCAGCCCAGGAGCAGCAGCTCATCGGCTACGACCCGTACGGGCGGCCGGTGTACGGCCAGGTGCCCGCGCAGCCCGCCCCCGGGCAGCAGTACGAGCAGGCGTACGAGCAGCAGCAGTACGGCTACGACCCCCAGGGCTACGGTCAGCAGGCGCAGCAGGCGTACTACCAGCAGCCGCAGCAGCCGGCCGCCCCGGAGTACGGGCAGCAGGAGTACCCCCAGGCACCCGCCTACGGGTACGACGCGCAGCAGGCCGAGCAGTGGATCCCGCAGCAGGCCGCCCCCGAGCCCCCCGCTCCCGCCCCGGCCCCCGCGGCCGAGCCGGAGCCGCCGCGCCCCGACCGGGTCCCCGAACCCCGCCGGCCCGAGGGCGGGCCGTCCGACCCGGACTACCGCACCGAGCAGTTCGCGTTCATCGACCAGCCGGACGAGGACTCCGAGGACGTCATCGACTGGCTCAAGTTCACCGAGAGCCGGACCGAGCGCCGCGAGGAGGCCCGCCGCCGCGGCCGCAACCGGGTGGTCGCCCTGATCGTCGTCCTCGCCCTCTTCGTCGTCGCGGGCGCCGGCTACCTCTGGTACGCGGGCAAGCTGCCGTTCCTCGACGGCCCCGGCCAGAAGAAGGGTGCGGCGGCCGCCGCCGGACCGCAGAAGCGCGACATGATCGTCGTCCACCTGCACAACACCAAGAAGGGCGGCACCTCCACGGCGCTGCTCGTCGACAACGTCACCACCAAGAAGGGCGCCACCGTCCTGCTGCCGAACACCCTCGGCGTCGCGAAGGACGACGGCACCGGCACGGCCCTCGGCAAGGCGGTCGAAGAGGGGGGCGTGGGCGTCAAGGACTCCCTCGACTCGGTGCTCGGCACCCACATCGGCGGCACCTGGCGCCTGGACACCCCCTTCCTGGAGAACCTGGTCGAGCTGGTCGGCGGCATCGAGACCGACACCGACGTCGCGGTCCCGGCCGACGACGCCGCCAAGATCCCGGCCGTGGGGCAGGGCCCGAAGCAGCACCTCAGCGGTGCGATGGCCGTCGCGTACGCCACGTACCGCGGCCAGGGCGAGCCCGAGGCCAAGCAGCTGGACCGGCTCGGCAAGGTGCTCTACGGGGTGCTGCGCAAGGTTCCCGGCGACGCGAAGTCGGCGACCGTCACCGTCGAGAGCATGGGCCAGATCCTCGACCCCTCCCTGAACGCCCAGACCCTCGGCGCCCTGCTGGCCAGGCTGGGCGAGCACGCCAAGGAGGGTGCGTACCGCACGGACGTCCTCGCGGTGAAGCCGGACGGCGCGCTCAGCGACGACGCCAACAAGAACGTCGTCAAGGAGGTGCTCGGCGGCAGCTTCACGGCGGCCCAGGCCGGCGCCGCGCCGCGCGTCGGCCTGAAGGACGCCACCGGCGACGACAAGACGCAGATCGCGGCGAAGGCGGCGCTGCTGAACGGCGGCTACACCTTCGTGGACGGCGGCAAGGCCGACAAGACCCAGGCCGCCACGCAGATCACGTACCAGGACGACGCGCAGCGGACCAAGGCGGTCGACGTCGCCAAGACGCTGGGCCTGCCGGAGACCGTCGTGAAGAAGGGCGAGAACGCGGTGAACGCCGACGTCGTGGTGACCCTGGGCAAGGACTACAAACCGTCCTGACCAGGACCGGGCCGGGCCTGACCCGGCCCTCGGCGGGTGCCCCGGCCCGCGCGGGACGTTCCGCGCGGGCGGGGTCGGCGGTACATGAGACCCTTGTATGGATCTGCCCGCCAACCCGAAAGCATGGCCAGTGACCGCCACGGACCGCTCCATCGAGCTCATCACCGCCGCCGCCCAGGCCGCGGCCGACCGGCTCGCGCACGACATCATCGCGTACGACGTCAGCGACGTGCTGTCGATCACCGACGCCTTCCTGCTCGCCTCGGCGCCCAACGACCGCCAGGTCAAGTCGATCGTCGACGAGATCGAGGAGCGCCTGCTCAAGGACCTCGGCGCCAAGCCGGTGCGCCGCGAGGGCGACCGCGACGCCCGCTGGATCCTGCTCGACTACATCGACATCGTCGTCCACGTGCAGCACAGCGAGGAGCGGGTCTTCTACGCGCTGGAGCGCCTGTGGAAGGACTGCCCCGAGATCGAGCTGCCCGAGGACGCCAAGCTCACCAAGGGCAAGGCGGAGGAGCACGCCAAGCTGCGCGAGGCGGCGGGCGACGAGGACCTGGACGGTGATCTGTTCTGAGCGCGACCGCCACCCGCAAGACGGGCCGGAAGATCGTTCTGTGGCGCCACGGCCAGACCTCGTGGAACCTGGAGCGCCGCTTCCAGGGCTCCACGGACATCGAGCTGACCGAGACGGGTGTGGCGCAGGCGCGCCGCGCCGCCCGGCTGCTCGCCTCCCTGAAGCCGGCCGCCATCGTCGCCTCGGACCTGCGGCGGGCCTCCGCCACGGCCGCCGAGCTGGCCGCCGTCACGGGCCTGCCCGTGACGCACGACGCCGCGCTGCGCGAGACGTACGCCGGTGAGTGGCAGGGCCTCACGCACGAAGAGATCATCGCGAAGTACGGCGAGCAGTACGCGGCGTGGAAGCGCGGCGAGCCCGTGCGCCGCGGCGGCGGCGAGCTGGAGACCGAGGTCGCCGACCGGGCGGCGCCGGTGGTGCTGGAGCACGCCGACAGGCTGCCGGAGGGCGGCACGCTCGTCGTGGTCAGCCACGGCGGAACCATCCGTACGACGATCGGCCGCCTGCTGGGCCTGGACGCGTACGACTGGGAGGGCCTGGGCGGGCTCTCCAACTGCTGCTGGTCGGTCCTCGGCGAGGGCGCCCGCGGCTGGCGTCTGATGGAGCACAACGCCGGCACGCTGCCGGAACCGGTGCTCGGCGACGACGACTGAGCCCGCCTCAGGGCGGCTCCCACCCGGATTTCACTTTCCGGCTGGTCACAGGCTAGAGTTCTTCTTGTTCGCAGCGCGGAACACCGGAAACGGGGGGAGCGCCGCGGAGAGCGGGGCTATAGCTCAGTTGGTAGAGCGCCTGCATGGCATGCAGGAGGTCAGGAGTTCAATTCTCCTTAGCTCCACAATCAGGATCCCGTCCCCAACAGGGGGCGGGATCCTTCCGTTTGTTCCTTCGGTGCCTGCTGACCTGCCCCGTACCCGCGTGGCAGAATCGGGACCGCCGGAGGGGGAGTCGACGGCCCGACGTGGGAGGGAGTCGCTGACGGATGGGTGCACACCGGCGGCGGTGCGACTGGTGCAACAACGGCACGCCGATCGTGCGGGACATGGACCCGGTCAACCCCGACTACCAGTACTGGTGCGAGGAATGCGCGCGGGCGCTGATCATAAAAGGCGACCCGATCGAGACGTACCGCGAGCTGGAAGGGGAGCCGATCTACGGGCGGCTGCTCGACGAGCACTGCACGCTCAAGCGGTTCTACCAGTTCGCGAGAGCGTAGCGACGGGGCCCGGGCGGCGCGGAGCCGCAGCACGGAAGAGAGACGAACCGGGCGAAATCGAGCGCCTGGAAACCGATTTTTGGACCTGGGCCATGACCGTGTAATGTTCTCGATGTCGCCAGGGGGAACCGGCAAGGGAAACCGAGCAGGGGCCCGGCGGCAGAGAAGCAAGGGGCTATAGCTCAGTTGGTAGAGCGCCTGCATGGCATGCAGGAGGTCAGGAGTTCAATTCTCCTTAGCTCCACAGAAGAGAAGCGGGCCACCCGGATCGGGTGGCCCGCTTCTCGTTGTGCGGAACGGTCGAGCGCCGGTCTGGGCCGCTGCGGTACCCTGGCGCCATGCGTGCCGTACGCCTTCTGCTTACCGAGCCGCGCTGATCAGTACCGACCCTCCGAGACGGTCGGCATCGGCGCGGCGCCCCCTCCTGTGCGAGGGGTTTTTTCGTTTGGGCAGGCAGAGACGGCAGAGACGATCGATGGAGCTTCAGAAATCATGAGCGAGACGAACACCCCGGCCCCCGAGGCGGCCGAGGCGCACCGTTACACGGCTGCCATGGCCGCCGACATCGAGGCACGCTGGCAGGACGTATGGGACGCGCAGGGCACGTACGAGGCCCCGAACCCGACCGGTGACCTGGCCGGTGACGGGTCATCTCAGGCAGCGGCGCTCGTCGCGCGCCCCAAGAAGTTCATCATGGACATGTTCCCGTACCCGTCCGGTGCGGGCCTGCACGTCGGCCACCCGCTGGGGTACATCGCCACCGACGTCTTCGCCCGCCACCAGCGGATGAGCGGCCACAACGTCCTGCACACCCTGGGCTTCGACGCCTTCGGCCTGCCGGCCGAGCAGTACGCCGTGCAGACCGGCACGCACCCGCGCGTCTCCACCGAGGCGAACATCGAGAACATGAAGGTCCAGCTGCGCCGGCTGGGCCTGGGCCACGACAAGCGCCGCTCGTTCGCGACGATCGACCCGGACTACTACAAGTGGACCCAGTGGATCTTCCTGCAGATCTACAACTCCTGGTACGACGCGGACGCGGCCAAGGCCCGCCCGATCGCCGAGCTGGTCGCCGCCTTCGAGGACGGCTCCCGCGAGGTCCCCGGGGGCCGCTCCTGGGCCGCCCTGACCGCGGGCGAGCGGGCCGACGTGCTCAACGAGTACCGGCTGGCGTACGCCTCGGACGCGCCCGTCAACTGGTGCCCCGGGCTGGGCACCGTACTGGCCAACGAGGAGGTCACCGCGGACGGCCGCTCCGAGCGCGGCAACTTCCCGGTCTTCAAGGCCAAGCTGAGCCAGTGGAACATGCGGATCACCGCCTACGCGGACCGCCTGCTGGACGACCTGGACGCGCTGGACTGGCCCGAGGCCATCAAGCTGCAGCAGCGCAACTGGATCGGCCGCAGCGAGGGCGCGCGCGTCGACTTCGCGGTCGGCGACGACGCCATCACGGTGTTCACCACGCGCCCCGACACCCTGTTCGGCGCCACCTACATGGTGCTGGCGCCCGAGCACGGGCTGGTCGAGAAGATCGTCCCGGCCGCGTGGCCGGAGGGCACGCACCAGCTGTGGACCGGCGGCGCCGCGACCCCCGGCGAGGCCGTGGACGCGTACCGCAGGCAGGCCGCCGCGAAGTCGGACGTCGAGCGGCAGGCCGAGGCCAAGGACAAGACCGGTGTCTTCACCGGCGCGTACGCGGTCAACCCGGTCAGCGGCGACCTGGTCCCGGTCTTCATCGCGGACTACGTGCTGATGGGCTACGGCACCGGCGCCATCATGGCCGTCCCGGCGCACGACGGCCGCGACTTCGAGTTCGCGCGCGCCTTCGAGCTGCCGATGCGCTGCGTCGTGGAGCCCTCGGACGACCGCGACGCCGACCCGGCGGAGTGGGAGGACGCGTTCTCCTCCTACGACGGCACCATCGTGAACTCGACCGGCGAGGGCGTCTCCCTGGACGGCCTGGGCGTCGTCGAGGCGAAGGCCGCCATCACGGCCTGGCTGGCCGAGCGGGGCATCGGCGAGGGGACGGTCAACTTCCGGCTGCGCGACTGGCTGTTCAGCCGCCAGCGCTACTGGGGCGAGCCCTTCCCGATCGTCTACGACGAGGACGGCGTCGCGCACCCGCTGCCCGCCTCGATGCTGCCGCTGGAACTGCCCGAGGTCGAGGACTACTCGCCGCGCACCTTCGAGCCGGACGACGCCGCGTCGAAGCCGGAGACCCCGCTGTCGCGCAACGAAGAGTGGGTCAACGTCGAGCTGGACCTGGGTGACGGGCGCGGGGTGCGCCCGTACCGCCGCGAGACCAACACCATGCCCAACTGGGCCGGTTCCTGCTGGTACGAGCTGCGCTACCTGGACCCGAACAACGCCTCGGCGCTGGTGGACCCGGAGATCGAGCAGTACTGGATGGGTCCGCGCGAGGGCGCGCCGCACGGCGGCGTCGACCTGTACGTGGGTGGCGCCGAGCACGCCGTGCTGCACCTGCTGTACGCGCGCTTCTGGTCGAAGGTGCTGTTCGACCTGGGCCACGTCTCCTCGGCCGAGCCGTTCCACAAGCTGTTCAACCAGGGCATGATCCAGGCGTACGCCTACACCGACGCGCGCGGTGTGTACGTCCCGGCGGCCGAGGTCGAGGAGCGCGACGGCGGCTGGTTCTACCAGGGCGAGCCGGTCAAGCGCGAGCACGGCAAGATGGGCAAGTCCCTGAAGAACGCCGTCACGCCGGACGAGATCTGCGAGGAGTACGGCGCGGACACCCTGCGCCTGTACGAGATGGCGATGGGCCCGCTGGACGTCTCGCGTCCGTGGGACACCCGGGCCGTGGTGGGCCAGTACCGGCTGCTGCAGCGCCTGTGGCGCAACATCGTGGACGAGGAGTCCGGCGCGGTCACCGTCGTGGACGGCGAGCCGGGCGAGGACACCCTGCGCGCGCTGCACAAGGCCATCGACGGGGCCGGTGCGGACATGGCGGGGCTGCGGTTCAACACCGCCATCGCGAAGATCACCGAGCTGAACAACTTCCTGACCAAGGCCGGCCGCCCGCTGGAGCGCTCGGTCGCGGAGCGGCTGGTGCTGCTGATCGCCCCGCTGGCCCCGCACATCGCGGAGGAGCTGTGGCACCGCCTGGGCCACACCGACTCGGTGGTCCACCAGGACTTCCCGGTCGCGGACCCGGCGTACGTCGTGGACGAGAGCGTGACCTGCGTGGTCCAGATCAAGGGCAAGGTCAAGGCCCGCCTGGAGGTGCCGCCGGCGATCTCCGACGGTGACCTGGAGAAGCTGGCGCTGGCCGACGCGGCGGTCGTGGCGGCGCTGGGCGGAGCGGAGATCCGCAAGGTGATCGTGCGCGCGCCGAAGCTGGTGAACATCGTCGTGTGACGGCCGGGCGGCCGGTCGCGAGACAGGCCGTGTGACAGGCCGCGTGAAAGGCCGCGTGGCGGGCCATGCGGCGGGCCATGCGGCAGGTCGTGTGGCAGATCCGTGTCACGTATGACCCTGCCGGTCAGGGTCTAGGGGTTGTCCCGTACGGGCAGGTTGGGGGTTCGATTGGAACCCCCGGCCTGCCCGTGGCGTTTACCGTGGAGGGGACGGAGACGGCAGGGGAAGGGAGCCTCTTATGGAGGCGGGCGCGTTGATCATCATCTTTGCCCTGTTGGTGCTGTTCGCCTTCCTGGGGCTGGGTGCCTGGGCCACCGTGAAGGCGGTCGGAGCGGCGAAGCGCGGCGTGGACCGCACGATCACGCAGGCCCGCCGGACGGTGGAGGACACCGCGCTGAAGGCGAAGAGCTTCGGACAGGTGGGCGTGGCGGGGGCGCTGGCGCAGCTGCGGCTGGACCTGCGGACGTCGATGCGGGCCACGCAGCAGGCGCTGTACCAGGGGGTCCAGACGGATGCCTCGCTGAAGGAGTCGATCGGGCTGTTCGAGCGGCTGAGCGCGCACGGGCACGAGCTGGACGACGAGCTGAAGCGGCTGGAGCAGGAGCCGGACCGGGGACGGATCGGCGCGATGCTGCCCGAGCTGAAGGAACGGACCGCCAGGATCACGGAGGCGGCGGATTCGCTGCGGTGGGCCGCCCGTGACCGGGCGCGGCGCTTCGCGGAGGACGACCTGTCGGCGCTGTCGGCGCAGATCGAGGTCGAATCGGGGGCGCTGCGGGACTGGTCCCGGGAATCGGTGGACGATCTGGCGGCGGCGGCCGCGGCGTGGGACGCACAGCAGCCGCCCGCGGGGCCCGCGGGGCCCGCGGGGCGTTCCGGGTCCGCCGGGCGGGCTCCGGAGACCCCGGCGGCCCTGAACCCGACGCCGCCGAAGACCGCGTATCCGTGGCAGAAGGCGCCGCGGCCGGAAACGACGACCTGAGCCACGGGCACTGAGCGGCGGCGACGCGGCACCCTTCCCGTCCCCCTGGCCAGGGGTCGGGCTGCCGTCACGCCCCCACGGGCGGTAACCTCCGGCTCATGTCCCGCCATGTCGCGATCGTCACCGATTCCACGGCCTACCTGCCCCAACCGGCCATGACGCGGCACGGAATCACCTCCGTCCCGCTGACCGTGGTCCTCGGCGACGAGGCCCTCGAAGAGGGCACCGAGATCTCGGCCCGCAGCCTCGCCCTGGCGCTGCAGAAGCGCCGCCCGGTCACCACCTCCCGGCCCAGCCCGGAGGAGTTCGTACGGGCCTACCAGGCGGCCGCGGAGGCCGGCGCGACCGGCATCGTCAGCCTGCACCTGTCCGCGGAGTTCTCCGGCACCTACGACGCCGCCGTCGTCGCCGCCAAGACCGCCCCGGTGCCCGTCCGCGTCGTCGACACCGGCATGGTCGCGATGGCCCTCGGTTTCTGCGCCCTCGCCGCCGCCGAGGCGGCCGAAGCCGGCGGTTCCGTCGACGAGGCCGTGGCCGCCGCCGTGAAGCGGGCCGCCGACATGTCCGCGTATTTCTACGTCGACACCCTCGACTACCTGCGCCGCGGCGGCCGCATCGGAGCCGCCCAGGCCCTCCTCGGCTCGGCCCTCGCCGTCAAACCGCTGCTCACCCTCCAGGGCGGGCGGATCGAGATGCTGGAGAAGGTGCGTACGGCCTCCAAGGCCATCGCCCGCCTGGAGGAGCTGGCCGTGGAACGGGCCGGGGCGGGCAGCGTCGACGTGGCCGTGCACCACCTCGCGGCGCCCGAGCGGGCCGAAAAGCTCGCGCAGCGGCTGCGCGAACGCATCCCCGGCCTGGTCGAACTGCACGTCAGCGAGGTCGGAGCGGTGATCGGCGCGCACACGGGGCCGGGGCTGCTGGCGGCGGTCGTCTCGCCCCGCTGATCACCGGAACGAGTGGCGGAGTTATCCACAACGTCCGGGATTTCCACCGGAATTGATAAGTCCGAACTGGGGTCGGGATTCGCCCCTACCGTCGTGCCATGACTCTTCGCACAGGTACCTCGCCCTCCTCCGGATCCACCAGTGGCCCCGGCCGGTCCCGTCTCTCGGACGGGCGGCTGCGCCACCGCCGGGGGCGTCCGCGCCCGCACCAGCCCGAGCCCGCCGCGGTGCGCCGCCGGGCCGAAGCCCTGCTCGGCGGCGCCGGCGGGCCGCCGCCGTCGCCACCGCCCGAAGCGGTGCCGCAGGCGCCGCCGAGCCCGGGGCCCGTCATCCGGTCCGTGGCCGATCCGCCGCCCGGCGGGGCCGCGGTGGGGATCCCGCTGTCCGGGCAGGCCCCGCTGTCCGGGGGAGCCGCGTTGCGGCTCGCCGTGCGGGAGCGGCTGCCGGTGTGGCTGCAGTCCCGGTGTGCGGTGGAGCCGCGCACGGTGGCCGCCGTGGGGGTGGTGCTGGCCGCCGCCGTCGCCTTCGGGGCGCAGCAGTTCTGGACGGCCCGGCCGCAGCCGGTGACCGCGCCCTCCGTGGTCACCCCGGCGACGGCACCGGCCCCGGTCCCGGCGCCGAGCCCCGGGGGCCCCGCCACGGCTGCCGGAGGCGGCGGTGCGCGGATCGTGGTGGACGTCAGCGGCAAGGTGCGTGACCCCGGTGTACGGCGGCTGCCCGCCGGGTCGCGGGTGGAGGACGCGCTGGCCGCCGCGGGGGGAGTGCGGCCCGGTACGGACATCGGCGGGCTCAACCGGGCCCGGGTGCTGGTGGACGGCGAGCAGGTGGTCGTGGGCGCCCCGGCGCAGCCCGCCGTGGGCGGGCCGGGTTCCGGCGCCGGCCCGGGCGCGGGTGCCGGCGGAGCCGCCGGGCCGCTGAGTCTCGGCACGGCCACCGTGGAGCAGCTGGACGGCCTGCCCGGGGTCGGCCCGGTCCTGGCGCAGCACATCGTGGAGTTCCGGACCGCCCGCGGCGGCTTCCGTTCGGTGGAGGAGCTCCGGCAGGTCGACGGCATCGGCGAGCGGCGGTTCGCCGATCTGCGCAAGCTGGTCCGGCCGTGAAGCGCCCCGAGGATCCGGGCCCGCTGGATCTGCGCCTGGTCGTACCGGCGCTGGCCGCCTGGGCGGCGGCCGCCCTCGCCCTCGACGCCCCGGCCGGCTGGGCGGCCGCCGGGGCCGGGCTCGCGGTCCTCGGCGCGGGGCTGCTGCTCCTGGCCGCCTGCCGGCGCCCGGAGCCGCTGTGGCGGATCGGCACGGCCGCCGCGGCCGCCCTGCTCTGCGCGGCCGCCGGAGCCGGGGTGGCGGGCCTCCAGCGGGCCGAGGCGCGGGCCGGGCCGGTGGTGGGGCTCGCGGGGGAGCACGCCCGGGTCCTCGCCGAGCTCACCGTCGGCTCCGACCCGCGGTCCTCCCGCGGCGGGAGCGGCCCGCCCGTGGTGGTCCTGGACGCGGTGCTGACCCGGGTGACCGGGCCCGACGGCGCGCAGACCCGGGTCGAGACACCCGTACGGGTGCTGGCCGGGCATCCGCAGTGGGCCCGGCTGCAGCCCTCCACCCGGGTCGCGGTCGTCGCCCGGCTGGCCCCGGGCCGGCCCGGGGAGCGGGCCGTGGCGCTGCTGCGCCCCGCGGGGGACACCCCGCCGCGGGTGGCCGGCGGGCCCGACACCGTCCAGCGGATCGCCGGGAGGTTGCGGGCCGGGCTGCGCGAGGCCACCGAGGGGCTCGCCCCGGACGCCCGGGCCCTGCTGCCGGGGCTGGTCGTCGGGGACACCTCCCGGGTGCCGCCCGACCTGGACGAGGCGTTCCGGGCCACCGACCTGCTGCACCTGCTGGCCGTGTCCGGGTCCAACCTGACCGTGGTGCTGTTCCTGCTCATCGGCCCGCCCGCCGCCGCGCAGCGCACCGAGCGGGGCGGGCTGGCACCCCGCCTCGGGCTGTCCCTGCGGGCGACGGCCCTGTGCGGGACGGCGCTGACCCTGGCGTTCGTGGTGGTGTGCCGGCCGGAGCCGAGCGTGCTGCGGGCCGCGGCCTGCGGGGCGATCACCCTGCTGGCCATCGCCACCGGGCGGCGCAGAT
The DNA here is from genome assembly GCF_001279655.1 of Streptomyces sp. WM6372. Lineage (NCBI taxonomy): Bacteria > Bacillati > Actinomycetota > Actinomycetes > Kitasatosporales > Streptomycetaceae > Streptomyces > Streptomyces sp. WM6372. The sequence goes on from NZ_LGDB01000070.1 coordinate 104,249, forward strand.
CCCTGATCCCCGCCCTGGCGGCCGCCGTCCTGCTGCTGGTGCTCTACGACCCGTGGCTCGCCCGCAGCCCCGGCTTCCTGCTCTCGGTCCTGGCCACCGGGTCCCTGCTCACGCTGGGCCCGCGCTGGAGCGAGGCCCTGCGGCGGCGCGGGATGCGGCCCCGTCTCGCCGAGATGCTCGGCGCCGCCGCGGCCGCCCAGGCCGTCTGCGCACCGGTGGTGGCCGTGCTCTCGGCCCGGGTGAGCCTGGTCGCGGTGCCCTGCAATCTGCTGGCCGAGCTCGCGGCGGGCCCGGCGACCGTGCTCGGCTTCGCGGCGCTCGCGGCGGCCCCGCTGTGCATGCCCGCCGCCGAGCTGCTCGCCCGGTGCGCGGGGGTTCCGGCGGGGTGGATCGCCGGTGTGGCCCGGGCCGGGGCGCGGCTGCCGGGCGCGGAGCTGGCCTGGCCGGGCGGGCTCACCGGGGGGCTGCTGCTGGCCGCCGCCACCCTGGCCGTCGTGGGGCTCGGCGCGCGGATCCGGCACCGGCCGTGGGTGTGCTCCGCACTGGCCGTGCTGCTGCTCCTGGCCGTACTGCGGCCGCCGCAGTTGACCCGTACGCTCACCCGCTGGCCGCCGCCCGACTGGAGCTACGTGCAGTGCGCGGTGGGCCAGGGCGACGCCGCGGTACTCGCCGTCGGGCCGGGCACGGCGGTCGTGGTGGACGCCGGCCCGGAACCGGGCCCGGTGGACGCGTGCCTGAACGCCCTCGGGGTGCGCCGGGTGCCGCTGCTCCTGTTGACGCACTTTCACGCCGACCACGTCGGCGGTCTGTCCGGGGTGCTGCGGGGCCGGGCCACGGGTGTGATTCAGACCACCACGCTGGAAGAGCCGGCGGCTCAGGCCGAGTTCGTCCGGCGGACCGCGGCGGCGGCGCGCGTACCCGTCGTGGCGGCCTCGGCGGGCGAGCGGCGGCGGGCCGGGCCGCTGGACTGGCAGGTGCTGTGGCCCTCGCCCGACGGCCCGCGGCCGGAGGGTCCCAACGACGCGAGCGTCGCCCTGCTGGTGCGCGCCGCGGGCCTGACCCTCCTCCTGCTCGGTGATCTCGAACCGCCTTCGCAGGAAGCCCTTTTGAGGGCCCATCCGGAACTGGGACCGGTCGACGTCCTCAAGGTCGCCCACCACGGTTCCGCCCATCAGGACCCCGCTCTCCAGGACCGGATCCGGCCCCGGCTCGCACTGGTCCCGGTCGGCGAGGGCAACCGGTACGGGCACCCCGCACCGGGCACGCTCGCCCGGCTGCGGGCCATGGGCGCGACCGTGCTGCGCACCGATACCGACGGTTCGATCGCCGTGGCCGGGAGCGGCCCGGGGATGCGGGCGTTCCCCTCACGCCGGCGACGGCGCCGACACGGGCATACCGGACACGGCCTTTCCGTTTGCCCGCAACCCGACAGCATGATCGAATGCGTCTTCGCCAGAGCGGTACAAGTCCACACAGCACGGGGGTGCATCAACCATGTTCAGTCGCCGAAGGGGGATGGAGACGGCCGGAAGCGCCGGTCAGAACACATCCGCGACACTGACGCTGCCTCATACGGCGCGGCTGCTCAGCTGTCGTGTCCTCGACACGGTCCACCAGCCGGTCAGACAGGCCAGGTTCGAGGTGACCGACCCGATCGGCCGGCGCGTCGTCAGCGGCGAGACCGACCCGTACGGCGGGTTCACCGCGGCCGTGCCGGAGGGCGAGTACCGGCTCTCCGTCACTGCCGAGGGCTACGCGCCGTTCCTGGGGGCGACGCTGGTGGGGGACCCGGCGCAGCCCGGCACCGGCGAGATCGTGCTCGACGCGGTGGAGCCGCCGCTGCTGCCGGCGCCGGGTCACTGGGAGCTCGACCCGGCGCATTCGTCCATCGCCTTCACCGCGCAGCACATCGGCTTCGCCCGGATCCGCGGCCGGTTCAACACCTTCGCCGGCGGGGTGCGGATAGCCGACCGCATGGAGGACTCCTCCATGCACGTGATCATCGACGCGGCGAGCATCGACACCGGCCTGCGGATGCGGGACGACCACCTGCGGTCCGCCGATTTCCTGGACGCGGCGCGGCATCCGACGGTCGAGTTCTACAGCGAGCGCTTCATCCACCGCAGCGGCAGCCGCTGGGCCGTCGCGGGCGCCCTGACCCTGCACGGGGTCAGCCGCTCGGTGACGCTGGACACCGAGTACCTGGGCCTCGGCACCGGATTGGAGGGCGAACCGCGCGCGGCCTGCCGGGCGACCGCCGAACTGCACCGCGAGGACTTCAGCCTGAACTGGCAGTCCGTACTGGCCCAGGGGATAGCGGCGATCGGTTCGAGCGTGGAAGTGGTGCTGGACGTCCAGATCGTGCACAAGGCCTAGGGGGACACCCCTGGGAGCGGCCCGTAGCGGGTTACGAGGGCTACGGGGTTTCCAGCCAGCCCTCGTACTCGGCGGCGAGGCCGTCCAGCACCGTGGCGTCGAGCCGTTCCTGCGGGTCCTCGACGACCACCAGCCACTGGGCGTCCTCGGCGTCGTCCTCACCGGCGAGGGCGTCGCGGAACAACTGCGGTTCCTCGGGGAGGCCGAAGCGGTCGACCGCCTCCTGGGCCACCTCTTCGGCGGCGTCGCGGTCGGGCAGCACCAGTACATGTCGCACGTTCACCCGGACATTCTCGGGGATGCCCCGGGGGAGGCCGCGGTGCGGGGGGCTGTCAGTGCGGCGTGGGATGCTGGACGCGATGGCCACCAGGAAGAACTCCACCGACGATCCGCTCGCCCCGCTCACCCTCGCGGTGGGGCAGGAGGACCTGCTGCTCGACCGCGTCGTACGGGAGGTGGTGGCGGCCGCCCGGGCCGCCGACGCCGACACGGACGTGCGCGACCTCGCACCCGAGCAGCTCCAGCCCGGCACGCTCGCCGAGCTGACCAGTCCCTCGCTCTTCTCGGAGCGCAAGGTGCTGGTCGTACGCAATGCTCAGGACCTGTCCGCGGACACGGTCAAGGAGGTCAAGGCGTACCTCGCGGCGCCGTTCGAGGAGATCATCCTCGTGCTCCTCCACGCGGGCGGGGTCAAGGGCAAGGGGCTGCTGGACGCGGCCCGCAAGGCCGGGGCCCGGGAGATCGCCTGCCCGAAGATGACGAAGGCCGCGGACCGGCTGGCGTTCGTGCGGGGCGAGTTCCGCACGCTGGGCCGGTCGGCGACCCCGGAGGCGTGCCAGACGCTGGTCGACGCGATCGGGAGCGATCTGCGGGAGCTGGCGAGCGCCGCCGCGCAGCTGTGCGCGGACGTCGAGGGCACGATCGACGAGTCCGTGGTCGGCCGGTACTACACGGGCCGGGCCGAGGCCTCCAGCTTCACGGTCGCCGACCGGGCGGTCGAGGGGCGGGCGGCGGAGGCCCTCGAAGCGTTGCGGTGGTCGCTGTCCACGGGCGTGGCGCCGGTGCTGATCACCAGTGCGCTCGCGCAGGCGGTGCGGGCCATCGGCAAGCTGGCCTCCGCCCCCCGCGGGGCGCGCCCGGGCGATCTCGCCCGGGACCTCGGTATGCCGCCGTGGAAGATCGACCGGGTCCGCCAGCAGATGCGGGGCTGGTCGGCGGACGGCGTCGCGGACGCCCTGCGGGCGGTGGCCGCGGCCGACGCCGGCGTCAAGGGCGGCGGCGACGACCCGGAGTACGCCCTGGAGAAGGCGGTCGTGGCCGTGGCGCGGGCAGCGCGCCCCCAGCGCCGGTAGCCGCCGGCCGCCCGACCGTCCCGTCTCGACCCGGGACGGGCCGGGCCGGGCCGGGCCGGGCCGGGCAAGACGAAGGCCCCGGGGGCCGCCCTGGGGAAGGGTGGCTCTCGGGGCCTTCGGTACTTCTTGGTGCGCCGCACCCGCGTGGCGAACGCTTCGTGTGCGGCGCGGGGGGCCGGTCAGGAGCGGGAGAGAGGGCCCGCTGGGTCCGTTCCGGCGATCACATCAGAGCTCAGCCCTGGAGGGTGGCAACCTTGGTGGCCAGCGCCGACTTCTTGTTGGCGGCGGCGTTCTTGTGGATGACACCCTTCGAGACAGCCTTGTCGAGCGCACGCGCGGCGGCGCGAGAAGCCACGGTGGCCTTCTCGACGTCACCCGCGGCCACGGCCTCGCGGGCCTTGCGGATCGCGGTCTTGAGCGAAGACTTGACGGCCTTGTTGCGCAGGCGCGCCTTCTCGTTCGTCTTGTTCCGCTTGATCTGGGACTTGATGTTCGCCACGAAAGAGCCTTTTCAGGTTCAGAGTTTGATCTTCGGATTGTGTCCCGACAGCTGAGAGGGCATACGAGACACAGCTGCCCAGGCTACCAGGCGCGCTCCGACCGGCCCAAACCGAGCGCATCGCCCCGTCCATGGGACCATGGGAACCTGCGTACAGATCCGACGAGAGCCGGAAACGCTTCCGACTGCGACCCGAGAATCAGGACACTGCGTGCCCGCGATCCCCAGCCACGTGCCCGAGCCGAGCCGTACCGACCCGGCGCTGATCCGCAATTTCTGCATCATCGCGCACATCGACCACGGCAAGTCGACGCTCGCCGACCGGATGCTCCAGCTCACCGGCGTCGTCGACCAGCGGCAGATGCGCGCCCAGTACCTCGACCGCATGGACATCGAGCGTGAGCGGGGCATCACGATCAAGTCCCAGGCGGTCCGGCTGCCCTGGGCGCCCACCGTGGGCGAGGGCGTGGGCAAGACGCACATCCTCAACATGATCGACACCCCCGGGCACGTCGACTTCACGTACGAGGTCTCGCGCTCCCTCGCCGCCTGCGAGGGCACGGTCCTCCTGGTGGACGCCGCACAGGGCATCGAGGCCCAGACCCTCGCCAACCTGTACCTGGCGATGGAGAACGACCTCGCGATCGTCCCGGTCCTGAACAAGATCGACCTGCCGGCCGCCCAGCCGGAGAAGTTCGCCGAGGAGCTCGCGAACCTGGTCGGCTGCCAGCCCGAGGACGTCCTGCGGGTCTCCGCGAAGACCGGCCTCGGCGTGGACGCCCTGCTCGACAAGGTCGTCGCCACCGTTCCGGCCCCGGTCGGCGTCAAGGACGCCCCCGCCCGCGCGATGATCTTCGACTCGGTCTACGACTCGTACCGCGGTGTCGTGACGTACGTCCGAGTGGTCGACGGCCAGCTCAACAAGCGCGAGCGCATCCGGATGATGTCCACCGGCGCCACCCACGAGCTGCTGGAGATCGGTGTCTCCTCCCCGGAGATGACCCCGGCCGACGGCATCGGCGTCGGCGAGGTGGGCTACATCATCACCGGCGTGAAGGACGTCCGTCAGTCCAAGGTCGGTGACACGATCACCAGCCTGCACAACGGCGCGACCGAGGCCCTCGGCGGCTACAAGGACCCGAAGCCGATGGTCTTCTCGGGCCTCTACCCGCTCGACGGCTCCGAGTACCCCGACCTGCGCGAGGCCCTGGACAAGCTCCAGCTCAACGACGCCGCGCTCGTCTACGAGCCGGAGACCTCGGCGGCGCTGGGCTTCGGCTTCCGCGTCGGCTTCCTCGGCCTGCTGCACCTGGACGTGGTCCGCGAGCGCCTGGAGCGCGAGTTCGGCCTCGACCTGATCGCCACCGCGCCGAACGTGGTCTACCGCGTCGTCCTGGAGGACGGCAAGGAAGTCCAGGTCACCAACCCGAGCGAGTTCCCCGAGGGCAAGATCTCGGACGTGTTCGAGCCGGTCGTCCGGGCCACCGTGCTCGCACCCACCGAGTTCATCGGCGCGATCATGGAGCTCTGCCAGACCCGCCGCGGCACGCTGCTCGGCATGGACTACCTCTCCGAGGACCGGGTCGAGATCCGCTACACCCTGCCCCTCGCGGAGATCGTCTTCGACTTCTTCGACCAGCTGAAGTCCAAGACACGCGGTTACGCGTCCCTCGACTACGAGCCCACGGGCGAGCAGTCCGGCAGCCTGGTCAAGGTCGACATCCTGCTGCACGGCGACAAGGTCGACGCCTTCTCCGCCGTCACCCACAAGGACGCCGCGTACGCGTACGGCGTGCGGCTCGTCGCCAAGCTGCGCGAGCTCATCCCGCGGCAGGCCTTCGAGGTGCCGATCCAGGCGGCCGTCGGCTCGCGCGTCATCGCCCGCGAGACCATCCGCGCCATCCGCAAGGACGTCCTCGCCAAGTGCTACGGCGGTGACATCTCCCGTAAGCGGAAGCTGCTGGAGAAGCAGAAGGAAGGCAAGAAGCGCATGAAGATGGTCGGCTCGGTGGAGGTGCCCCAGGAGGCCTTCATCGCCGTCCTCTCCAGCGACGAGTCCGCCGGCAAGAAGAAGTAGTCCGCGGCGGGCTCCGTCGAGCCACGCCGTGCGAAACAGGCCCCCGTGCAAGAGCGCGGGGGCCTGTTTCGTTATGAATCGGCCGCTCGCGGGCTCTTACGCCCTGGCCGGAGGACACCTAGTCTGATCACTGCTCGATGGTTACTCGCCAGTTACAAGCCCCTGAATGGCAGGCCCTGCCGCGTGGTCCGGAGGACGTCCGTGAGCGACACACAGACCTTGATCGAGAACCGCCCGCCCACCGTGGCGGCCCTCTTCCTTGAGCGTGTCGCCGCCACGCCGGACGCCGAGGCCTACCGGTTCCCGGTGCCGGCGGCCGGCGGCAGCGGCCCCGACGACTGGAAGTCGCTGAGCTGGGGACAGGCGGCCGAGCGGGTCTTCGCCATCGCCGCCGGTCTGCTGGACCTGGGCCTGCGGCCCGAGGACCGGGTCGCCCTCGCCTCCAACACCCGCGTCGAGTGGATCCTCGCGGACCTCGGCGTCATGTGCGCCGGCGGCGCGGTGACCACGATCTACCCCAGCACCAACGCCGAGGAGTCGGCGTTCATCCTCTCCGACTCGGCCAGCCGCGTGCTGATCGCCGAGGACGCCTCCCAGCTCGCCAAGGCCCGCGAGCGCCGCGCCGACCTGCCCGAGCTCGCCCACGTGGTGGTCCTGGAGGCGGCCGACGCGGTACCGGCCGCCGGCGATCCGGAGGGCTGGGTGCTCTCCCTCGCCGACCTGGAGGCGCGCGGCAACGAGTACCTCGCCAAGCACCCCGAGGCGGTCAAGGAGCGGATCGGGGCCATCACCGCCGAGCAGCTCGCCACGCTCATCTACACCTCGGGCACCACCGGCCGCCCCAAGGGCGTACGGCTCCCGCACGACAACTGGTCGTACATGGCCAAGGCCACCGTCGCCACCGGCATGATCTCCAGCACCGACGTCCAGTACCTGTGGCTGCCGCTCGCGCACGTCTTCGGCAAGGTCCTGACCTCCGGCCAGATCGAGGTCGGGCACGTCACCGCCGTCGACGGCCGCATCGACAAGATCATCGAGAACCTGCCGGTCGTCCAGCCCACCTACATGGCGGCCGTCCCCCGCATCTTCGAGAAGGTCTACAACGGGGTCGCCGCCAAGGCCCGGGCCGGCGGCGGCGCCAAGTACAAGATCTTCCAGTGGTCGGTCGGCGTGGCCCGCGAGTACGCCAAGACCACCCAGGACAACTACCGGCGCACCGGCAGCGCCGCGGTCCCCTTCGGCCTGGCCACCAAGCACAAGATCGCCGACGCGCTCGTCTACTCCAAGCTCCGCGAGGCCTTCGGCGGCCGGCTGCGCGCCGCCGTCTCCGGCGCCTCCGCCCTGGCCCCCGAGATCGGCTACTTCTTCGCGGGCGCCGGCATCAACATCCTGGAGGGCTACGGCCTCACCGAGTCCAGCGCGGCCTCCTTCGTCAACCCCGGCGAGGCCTACCGCACCGGCACCGTCGGCAAGCCGCTCCCCGGCACCGAGGTCCGCATCGCCGACGACGGCGAGATCCTGCTGCGCGGCCCCGGCATCATGCAGGGCTACCACCTCCAGCCCGAGAAGACCGCCGAGGTGCTGGAAGAGGACGGCTGGCTGCACACGGGCGACATCGGCGAGCTCTCGCCCGACGGCTACCTGCGCATCACGGACCGCAAGAAGGACCTGATCAAGACGTCGAACGGCAAGTACGTCGCCCCGGCCGAGATCGAGGGCCGGTTCAAGGCGATCTGCCCGTACGTGTCGAGCATCGTCGTGCACGGCGCCGACCGGAACTTCTGCGCCGCCCTGGTCGCGCTCGACGAGCCGTCGATCATGGTCTGGGCCGCCGAGAACGGGCTGGAGGGCAAGACGTACGCGCAGGTCCTGGCCGCGGCGGAGACGAACCGGCTGATCGAGACGTACGTCCAGACCCTCAACGAGGGTCTCCAGCGCTGGCAGACGATCAAGAAGTTCCGGATCCTGCCCCGCGACCTCGACGTGGAGCACGGCGACCTCACGCCCAGCCTCAAGCTGAAGCGGCCGGCCGTCGAGCGTGAGTTCAAGCACCTGATCGACGAGATGTACGAGGGCTCGCGCGAGGCGTAGCGCGGCGGCGGGCGACAGCGGGCGGTACGAGGGGCCCGGGGGACGGCGGCGAGCGGCCGGGCCCCCTGCCCGGGTGCGGGACAATGGGGCCATGCCTTCCGCACTGCCCGACGGTGAACCCATGCCCGAAGACGGCTCGCTGCCGTCGCATGCCCTGGCGGGTGCCGGGGACCGGCCGCTCGGGTTCTACCTGCACGTCCCGTACTGCGCCACGCGGTGCGGGTACTGCGACTTCAACACGTACACCGCGACCGAGCTGCGCGGCACCGGCGGCGTGCTCGCCTCCCGGGAGAACTACGCCGACACCCTGATCGACGAGGTCCGCCTCGCCCGCAAGGTGCTCGGCGACGACCCGCGGGCCGTGCGGACGGTGTTCGTGGGCGGTGGTACGCCGACGCTGCTTCCCGCCGCGGACCTCGTACGGATGCTCGCGGCGATCCGGGACGAGTTCGGGCTGGCCGAGGACGCCGAGGTCACCACGGAGGCCAATCCGGAGTCGGTGAACCCGCAGTACCTGGCGGAGCTGCGGGCCGGGGGCTTCAACCGGGTCTCCTTCGGCATGCAGAGCGCCAAGCAGCACGTCCTGAAGGTGCTCGACCGCACGCACACGCCGGGCCGGCCGGAGGCCTGCGTCGCGGAGGCGCGGGCGGCGGGTTTCGACCACGTGAACCTGGACCTGATCTACGGCACGCCCGGCGAGACCGACGAGGACTGGCGCGCCTCCCTGGCCGCCGCGCTCGGGGCCGGCCCGGACCACATCAGCGCGTACGCGCTGATCGTGGAGGAGGGCACCCAGCTGGCGCGCCGGATCCGTCGGGGCGAGGTCCCGATGACCGACGACGACGTGCACGCCGACCGGTACCTGATCGCCGACGAGGTGATGGCCGCGGCCGGGTACTCCTGGTACGAGGTCTCGAACTGGGCCACCTCGGAGGCCGGCCGCTGCCTGCACAACGAGCTGTACTGGCGCGGCGCCGACTGGTGGGGCGCGGGCCCCGGAGCCCACTCGCACGTGGGCGGGGTCCGCTGGTGGAACGTGAAGCACCCCGGCGCCTACGCCGCCGCCCTCGCGGAGGGCCGCTCCCCGGGCGCGGGCCGCGAACTCCTCTCCGAGGAGGACCGCCGGGTGGAGCGGATCCTGCTGGAGCTGCGCCTGGTGGACGGCGTCCCGCTGTCCCTGCTGGCCCCGGCCGGCCTCGCGGCCTCCCGCCGCGCCCTGTCCGACGGCCTCCTGGAGGCGGCCCCGTACGAGGCGGGCCGAGCGGTCCTGACCCTGCGCGGGCGGCTGCTGGCCGACGCGGTGGTCCGGGACCTGGTGGACTGACCACTCGGCGGAGTGAATCGACGCGGATACGGGCAGGTGCGGCCTGGCCTGTTCGTGGCCTTCTGTCGCATGCCCGGCGACAGAAGTGGAGGGCGCGGAGATGACCGCTGTGGACGATCGCCGGATGACCGAGTGCTTCGAGAGCTTCGAGGCTCCCGAGCACGTTCGGTGAGCCGCTGCCGCTCGACGTCCTCGGCGTCACGATCGACACCACGGAGTTCGGCACCCCGCCGCAGCCCGGGTCAGGGCGCCGTGACGAAATCGATCAGTTCCTCCACGCGGCCCAACAGGACCGGCTCCAGGTCCTTGTAGGACCGCACGCGGGACAGGATGTGCTGCCAGGCGGCCCCGGTGTTCTCCGGCCAGCCCAGCGCCCTGCAGACGCCCGTCTTCCAGTCCTGGCCCGGCGGGACCACCGGCCACGCCGTGATGCCCAGCACGGACGGCTTCACCGCCTGCCAGACGTCCACGTACGGGTGGCCGACGATCAGGACGTCCGACGAGGTCACCGAGGCCGCGATGCGGGACTCCTTCGAGCCCGGGACCAGGTGGTCCACCAGGACGCCCAGGCGGGCGTCGGCCGTCGGGGCGAAGTCCGCGACCACCGCGGGGAGGTCGTCGATGCCCTCCAGGTACTCCACCACCACGCCCTCGATCCGCAGGTCGTCGCCCCAGACCCGCTCCACGAGCTCGGCGTCGTGCCGGCCCTCCACGTAGATGCGCCCGGCGCGCGCCACGCGGGCGCGCGCCCCCGGGACCGCCACCGAGCCCGACGCCGTGCGCAGGGGCGCCGCAGGGGCCCTTGAGGGCCGGGTCAGGGTCACCACGGCGCCCTCCAGCAGGAACCCCCGCGGCTCCAGCGGGAACACCCGCCGCTTGCCGAAGCGGTCCTCCAGGGTCACCGTGCCCGCCTCGCAGGCCACCACCGCGCCGCAGAAGTCCGTACCCGCCACCTCGACCACCAGGTCGGTGTCCGCCGGCACCTCGGGCACCGGCTTGGGGCGCTTCCACTGCGGGGTCAGGTCGGGGGAGTACTCGCGCATCCGGCCGAGCGTAGGAGAGAGCGCGGGCTCACGGGCCCGACACGCCGAACCGCCGTGCCAGTGTGTCGCGTTGCTCACGGACGAAGCCCGCGGAGACCACCGCTCCGTGACCCGGCACGTACAGCGCGTCGTCCCCGCCCAGCGACAGCAGCCGGTCCAGCGCCGCCGGCCACTGCGCCGGCACCGCGTCGCTGCCCGCCTGCGGTTCGCCCGACTCCTCGACGAGGTCCCCGCAGAACACCGTCTCGCGCTCGCCCGGCACGCACACCGCCAGGTCGTACCGGGTGTGCCCGGGTCCGACGTTGGCCAGCAGCACCTGCACCCCGCCCAGCTCCAGCGTCCATTCGCCCGACACGGAGTGCTTCGGCACCACCAGCAGGTCCACCGCCTCGGTGGCCTCGGCCTCCGCCAGCCCCTGGAGGACCGCACTGACGCGCAGCTCCTCCCGGCCGGTCGACAGCTCCGCGTCCAGCCCGACCGCCCCGTACACCTCGGCCCCGGCGAAAGCCGCCACGCCCAGTACGTGATCGAAATGTCCGTGCGTGAATGCGATATGCGTCACGCGCCGCCCCGTCAGCCGCTCCGCCTCGGCCCGCAGCTGCGCGCCCTCGCGCACGCACGAACCCGGATCGATCAGGAGCACCGACTCGTCCCCCACCACCAGTCCCACGGTGCAGTCCCACACCGGGAGCCGTCGCCGTCCGGTCCGTCCGGTCAGCCGCTCCCAGCCCGCCTCTTCCCAACGCACGTCCATGCCGCGACGCTACCCTGGCGGGCCGCCCTTGCCAGGGCCTGACTACCCGGCCGTACACTGGCCGGGGGATCTCTGGCACTCGAACGCCCGGAGTGCCAACGAAGCCGTGAAACCGACCGTGACGAGCGACGACGACCAGCTGGAGGTGTGCGCGATGCTCAGCGAACGCAGACTCGAGGTGCTGCGCGCCATCGTCCAGGACTACGTCGGGACGGAGGAGCCGGTCGGCTCCAAGGCGCTCACCGAGCGGCACCGGCTCGGCGTCTCGCCCGCCACCGTGCGCAACGACATGGCCGTGCTGGAGGACGAGGGCTACATCGCCCAGCCCCACACCAGCGCCGGCCGGATCCCCACGGACAAGGGCTACCGGCTCTTCGTCGACAGGCTGGCGGGGGTCAAACCGCTGTCGACGCCCGAGCGCCGGGCCATCCAGAACTTCCTCGACGGCGCCGTCGACCTCGACGACGTCGTCGGCCGCACCGTGCGGCTGCTCGCGCAGCTGACCCGGCAGGTCGCCGTCGTCCAGTACCCGAGCCTGACCCGGTCCACGGTCCGGCACGTCGAGCTGCTGTCGCTGGCTCCGGCCCGGCTCATGCTCGTGCTGATCACCGACACGGGCCGGGTCGAGCAGCGGCTCGTCGACTGCCAGACGCCGTTCGGCGAGACCTCGCTCGCCGATCTGCGGGCGCGGCTCAACAGCCGGGTCGTCGGCCGCCGGTTCACCGACGTGCCGCAGCTGGTGCAGGACCTGCCGGAGTCCTTCGACCCGGAGGACCGCGGCACGGTGTCGACCGTGCTCTCCACCCTGCTGGAGACGCTGGTCGAGGAGGCCGAAGAGCGGTTGATGATCGGCGGAACCGCCAATCTCACGCGCTTCGGACACGATTTTCCCCTGACGATCAGGCCGGTGCTCGAAGCGCTTGAGGAGCAGGTCGTGCTCCTCAAGCTGCTGGGCGAGGCCAACGAGTCGGGAATGGCCGTACGGATCGGGCATGAGAATGCCTACGAGGGACTGAACTCCACGTCCGTCGTCTCGGTCGGCTACGGTTCGGGCGGCGAGACTGTCGCCAAACTCGGCGTGGTCGGACCGACCCGCATGGACTACCCCGGAACGATGGGAGCGGTACGCGCAGTGGCACGTTACGTCGGACAGATCCTGGCGGAGTCGTAAGTGGCCACGGACTACTACGCCGTTCTCGGCGTGCGCCGCGACGCATCGCAGGACGAGATCAAGAAGGCCTTCCGCCGCCTCGCGCGCGAACTCCACCCGGATGTGAATCCGGACCCGAAGACGCAGGAGCGCTTCAAGGAGATCAACGCGGCGTACGAGGTGCTCTCGGACCCGCAGAAGAAGCAGGTCTACGACCTCGGCGGCGACCCGCTGTCCTCCTCGGGGGGCGGTGGCGGCGCGGGCGGCTTCGGTGCGGGCGGCTTCGGCAACTTCTCCGACATCATGGACGCCTTCTTCGGCCAGGCCTCGCAGCGCGGCCCGCGCTCGCGGACCCGCCGCGGCCAGGACGCCATGATCCGCCTCGACCTGGAGCTGGACGAGGCCGCCTTCGGCACCACCAAGGACATCCAGGTCGACACGGCCGTCGTCTGCACCACCTGCTCCGGCGAGGGTGCCGCCCCCGGCACCTCGGCGCAGACGTGTGACATGTGCCGTGGCCGCGGTGAGGTCTCGCAGGTCACCCGGTCCTTCCTGGGCCAGGTCATGACCTCGCGCCCCTGCCCGCAGTGCCAGGGCTTCGGCACCGTGGTCCCGACCCCGTGCCCCGAGTGCGCGGGCGACGGACGGGTCCGCTCCCGCCGCAGCCTCACGGTCAAGATCCCGGCCGGCGTCGAGAACGGCACCCGGATCCAGCTCGCGGGCGAGGGCGAGGTCGGCCCCGGCGGCGGCCCCGCCGGCGACCTGTACGTGGAGATCCACGAGCTGTCGCACCCGACCTTCCAGCGGCGCGGGGACGACCTGCACTGCACGGTGACCATCCCCATGACGGCCGCGGCCCTGGGCACCAAGTGCCCGCTGGAGACCCTGGACGGCATGGAGGAGATCGACATCCGCCCGGGCACCGGCTCCGGCCAGTCGATCCCGCTGCACGGGCGCGGCGTCACGCACCTGCGCGGCGGCGGCCGCGGCGACCTGATCGTCCACGTCGAGGTCACCACCCCCGGCAAGCTGGACGCCCAGCAGGAGGAGCTGCTGCGCCAGCTCGCCAAGCTGCGCGGCGAGGAGCGGCCCATGGGCCAGTTCGCGCCGGGTCAGCAGGGACTGTTCAGCCGCCTGAAGGACGCCTTCAACGGCCGCTGACCGGCCCGCCTGCAGACGTACGAGCCCGGTCCGGGGACGCCCCGGACCGGGCTCGCCGCATCGATCCGGACGGCCCCGGGGAAGCGGACTATGCCAGGCGAATGCCGTGATTCGGCCCGGTGAGCGGGACATGGCACGATGCAGGGCATGTCCTCCGCACCGTACGGTCTCTCCCCCCACCCGATCGTGCAGGCTCCCATGGCGGGCGGCGCCTCCTGTCCGCCGCTCGCCGCCGCCGTGTGCGAGGCGGGCGCCCTGGGCTTCCTCGCCGGCGGCTACAAGACCGCCGACGGCATGTACCAGGAGATCAAGCAGCTGCGCGCGCTCACCCGGCGCCCGTTCGGCGTGAACCTCTTCATGCCGCAGACCGGGTACGTGGACCAGGCCGCCGTGGAGGCGTACCGCGGGCAGCTGGCCGGCGAGGCCAGCTGGTACGAGCTGTCCCTGGCCGACGAGGACATCATCGGCACCAGCGACGACGGCTATGACGCCAAGCTCGCGATCCTCCTCGAAGACCCGGTCCCCGTGGTCTCGTTCACCTTCGGCTGCCCCGCACCCTCGGTCCTCGCCGCCCTGCGCAAGGCCGGCACCTACTCGGTCGTCACCGTCACCTCGGTCGACGAGGCCCGCGCCGCCCAGGCGGCGGGCGCCGACGCCGTCTGCGTCCAGGGCGTGGAGGCGGGCGGCCACCAGGGCACCCACCGCGACGACCCGCAGGCCGACGGCACGGCGGGCGTGGGCCTGCTCGCGCTGGTGGCCCAGGTGCGGGAGGCCGTGGCCCTCCCGATCATCGCGGCGGGCGGCCTGATGCGGGGCTCGCAGATCGCGGCGCTGCTGGCGGCGGGCGCGGAGGCGGCGCAGCTCGGCACCGCGTTCCTGACCTGCCCCGAGTCGGGCGCGCACCCGCTGCACAAGCAGGCGCTGACGGACCCCCTGTTCCCCCACACGGAGCTGACCCGGGCGTTCTCGGGGCGGCCGGCCCGGGGCCTGGTGAACCGGTTCATGCGGGAGCACGGGCCGTACGCCCCGGCCGCCTACCCGCAGATCCACCACATGACCGCCGGGCTGCGCAAGGCCGCTGCCGCGGCCGGGGACCCGCAGGGCATGGCCCTGTGGGCGGGCCAGGGGCACCGGCTGGCGCGGGCGCTGCCCGCGGGGGAGCTGGTGGAGGTGCTGGCGGCCGAACTGGCCGAGGCCCGGTCCGCGTTGAAGCCGATGAACAAGATGAACCACAGGAGTACGTCATGACCGCCCCCGTGTTCGTGGTCGAAGAGGTCCCCGCGGGGCCGGAGTTCGTGCTCGACGGCCCCGAGGGCCGGCACGCGGTGTCCGTGAAACGGCTGAACCCGGGTGAGGACGTGGTCCTCACCGACGGGCGCGGTCACTGGACGGAGGGCGTGGTCAAGGCCGCCGAGGGCAAGGACCGGCTGGTCGTCACGGACCTGCACGCCATCGCGGAGGAACCCGAGCCGGAGGTCCGGATCACCGTCGTCCAGGCCCTGCCCAAGGGCGACCGCGGCGAGCTCGCCGTCGAGACCATGACCGAGACCGGCGTGGATGCCATCGTCCCCTGGCAGGCCTCGCGCTGCATCACCCAGTGGCGCGGCGACCGCGGCGCCAAGTCCCTGGCCAAGTGGCGGGCCACGGCCCGGGAGGCGGGCAAGCAGTCGCGCCGCGTCCGCTTCCCGGAGGTGGCGGAGGCCATGTCCACCAAGCAGGTCGCGGCGCTGCTGGCCGGGGCCGACCTGGCGATGGTCCTCCACGAGGACCGGGACACCCCCTCGGGCGCCCTGGCCACGGCCGAACTCCCGGCCGGCGGCTCCATCGTCCTGGTCGTCGGACCCGAGGGCGGGGTCTCCCCGGAGGAGCTCGCCGTCTTCGCGGAGGCGGGGGCCCACCTCTACCGCCTGGGCTCCTCGGTCCTGCGCACCTCCACCGCCGGCACCGCGGCGACGGCGGTCCTGCTGGCGCGCACCGGCCGCTGGTCCTGAGCCCGGCCCCCGGTCCTGCCGAAACGCACATGAGGGCGCCGGCGGCGCCGGATACGATGCCGGGGCTGATCATCGTCGGCGCGGGCGGCCCGTCCGCCGGCGCCACAGTCTCGGAAGGCGGAGCAATGGCCGGGGAACCGCAGGCGGACTGCCTGTTCTGCAAGATCGTCGCGGGGAACATCCCGGCGACCGTGGTCCGGGAGACCGAGACGACGTTCGCCTTCCGGGACATCAACCCGCAGGCGCCCACGCACGTCCTCGTGATTCCCCGGGTGCACTACCCCGACGCCGCCTCGCTCGCCGCCGCCGAGCCGGCCGTCGCCGCCGACCTGCTGCGCGAGGCGGGGCGGATCGCGGCCGACGAGAAGCTCGACGACCACGGCTACCGCGTCGTGTTCAACACCGGCGCCGGCGCCGGCCAGACCGTCTTCCACGCGCACGCGCACGTCCTCGGCGGCCGCGGCCTCCAGTGGCCCCCCGGATAACACCGTGTCCGTACGAGAGTTCGTGGTGCTGGGCACCGCCAGCCAGGTGCCCACCCGCCACCGCAACCACAACGGCTACCTCCTGCGCTGGGACGGCGAGGGCATCCTCTTCGATCCCGGCGAGGGCACCCAGCGCCAGATGCTGCGCGCCGGGGTGGCCGCGCACGACATCAACCGGATCTGCATCACCCACTTCCATGGTGACCACAGCCTCGGGCTGGCCGGGGTGATCCAGCGCATCAACCTGGACCGGGTCCCGCACCCCGTCACCGCGCACTACCCGGCCTCCGGGCAGAAGTTCTTCGACCGGCTCCGGTACGCCACCGCCTACCGGGAGACCGTCGCGCTCGGCGAGGAGCCCGTGGCCGCGGACGGGACCCTGGCCGAGGGGCCCTCGTACGTCCTGGAAGCCCGCCGGCTCTCCCACCCGGTGGAGTCCTTCGGCTACCGGCTCACCGAGCCGGACGGCCGCCGCATGGTGCCCGAACTCCTCGCGCGGCACGGGATCAAGGGGCCCGACGTGGGCCGGATCCAGCGCGAGGGGCAGCTGGGCGGGGTCACGCTCGACGACGTCAGCGAGCCGAGGCCCGGGCAGAGCTTCGCCTTCGTCATGGACACCCGGCTGTGCCCCGGCGTGGACGCGCTCGCCGCGGGCTGCGACATGCTGGTGATCGAGTCCACGTTCCTCGACGAGGACGAGGCGCTGGCCACCGACCACGGGCACCTCACCGTCGGCCAGGCGGCCCGGACCGCGCGGGACTCGGGCGTACGGCACCTCGTGCTGACGCACTTCTCGCAGCGCTACTCGGACCCGCAGGAGTTCGAACGCCAGGCCCGCGCGGCCGGCTTCGAGGGCGAGCTGACGATCGCCGCGGACCTCGTACGGGTGCCCCTGCCGAAGCGGGGTTAGACCTCGGAGGCGTCGCGCCGGCGGTCGCGGGAGCGGCGGGCCGCCGGGGAGAGCAGCAGCACCCGGCGGGGCTTCCCGGGACCGGGAGCGGGAGCGGGGAGCACCGCCGTGGCCGGGGCCTCGATACGGAGGTCCGGCACCCCGGCCGCGGCCGCCGGGTTCCGGCCCGCGTGCAGGGCGACGGCGGTCAGCGGCCCGGCCACCGCGAGCAGCAGCCCGCCCAGCACGAGCCCCATGCCCGGGAACCCGAACGCCTCGGCGAGCAGGCTGCCCACCACGGGGCCGCAGGCCGTGCCCAGCGAGGAGGCGGCTCCGGCGAAGACCGCCCAGCGGCCGCGCGGGTCCAGGGCGGCGGCGAGGCCGATCACGTACGAGAGGACGACCGGGTAGACCGCGTTCCACAGGATCTCCCCGGCCGCGAACCCGCTGAGCCCGTCCGCGGAGGAGGTCGCCACCACGCAGCCCGCGATGGCCGCCGTACCCGCGCCGATCGGGACCGCCCGCCCCAGCCGGGTGCCGAACGCGGAGGCGCCCGTGACCCCGAGCAGGCCCGCGCCCAGCGCCACCGCGAAGACGGCGCCCAGCGTGGCCTCCGACAGCCCCGCCTGCTCGGCGCCGATCCGGCCGCTGACGCCCCACAGGGCTTCCTGGGTCAGCGACCAGAACAGCAGGCAGCCCGCCAGCACCGCCCCGGCGCGCGGGTACGGAGGCCGTCCGGAGCTCCGTACGGCAGGTCCCGGGCGGGTGGGCCCGCCGAGCCGGCCGGTGGCCGGCCAGGCCAGCGCCGCGACCAGGGCGATGGCCGCGAACGGCAGCCCGTGGCCGCCGCCGAGGTGCGGCAGGGTCAGGTACAGCGCCCCCGCGGTCGCCGAGACCGACAGCAGCCCGAGGGACGAGATGCGGTGCGGATCGCGGTGCCCGGCGATCCCCGCGGCGGCCACGGCGGTGGCGCTGCCGGAGCCGAAGCCGCCGACCACCACGCCCGCGACCACCAGCGGGAGCAGCGAGGTCGAGGCCGCGGTGCCGTAGCCCAGGGCGGCGAGCAGCAGCCCGAGCCGGGCCAGCGGGCGCGGACCGCGCCGGGGGATGCGGGAGGCCAGGGTGAATCCGGCCGTGGCGGAGCCGAGCAGCAGGGCCGTGCCGACGAGCCCGGCCTGGGCGGGAGTCAGCGGGAGATGGGAGTCGAGGCGTCCGACCACGGTGGGAAGCAGGTAGGGGGCGACGTACCCGGCCGTGAAGAGGGCCACCAGGGGCCAGGCGGCGGACGGCGCGGAGGTGTTGTCGGACACGGCTCTTTCCCGGTGGTGCGCAGGTGGGGCGGGATGTTCCGCGAGGCCGCGGTCCCCTTGTCTATCAAGTGCTCCGCGACCCGGAGAAGAGCGCCACGAGAGTGATGTGCGCCACACTGTGTTTTGGCCCTGCCGGGGGCGGGCAGGGTTGGCAGCTTTCCACCGCATGCCCGCTTGCAGAAACGAGCCTTCGCACCAGCCGGGGAGTACACCGTGACCAGTCGGGACAGCCGCACCAGCCGCAGCGCAGCCCTGGACCCGCTCGACAGCGCGGCCGCGGCCGTGGACCCGCTCGGTCCGCTGCGCAGCCCCCTGGAACCGGGGTTCGACGTCTACCTGACCGGCACGGTCTTCCTCGACATCATCTTCACCGGCCTCGACTCGGCCCCGGTGCGCGGTACGGAGTCCTGGGCGCGCGGCATGGGTTCCAGCCCGGGCGGAGTGGCCAACATGGCCACCGCCCTGGCCCGGCTCGGCCTGCGCACCTCACTGGCCGCGGCGTTCGGCGACGACCACTACGGCGAGTACTGCTGGGACGCCCTGGAACAGGGCGAGGGCATCGACCTGTCGATGTCGCGGACCATCGCCGGCTGGCACAGCCCGGTCACGGTCTCGATGGCGTACGAGGGCGAGCGCACGATGGTCTCGCACGGCCACGAGGCTCCGCCCCCGGCGGGCCCCGGGCCGTTCCCGCAGTGTCCGCCGCGCACCCGGGCGGCCGTCGCCTCGCTGGCGCGGGGGAGGGCGGAGCCGTGGATCGCGGAGGCGGCGCGGCGCGGGGCGCGGGTCTTCGCGGACGTGGGGTGGGACGAGAGCGGCCGCTGGGACCTGGGGGCCCTGCCCGACCTGGAGCACTGCGAGGCCTTCCTGCCGAACGCGGGGGAGGCGATGCGGTACACGCGGACCGACTGTCCGAGAGCCGCGGCCCGGGCACTGGCCGAGAAGGTGCCGGTCGCGGTGGTGACGATGGGCGCGGAGGGCTCGTACGCGGTGGACGGGCGGACCGGGGAGACGGCGGAGGTCCCCGGGATCGCGGTGGAGGAGCTGGACCCGACGGGGGCGGGGGACGTCTACGTGGCGGGCTTCGTCACCGGCAGCCTGGCGGGCTGGCCCCTGGCGGACCGGCTGGCCTTCGCGGGCCTGACGGCGGCCCTGTCGGTCCAGGAGTTCGGCGGCTCCCTGTCGGCCCCGGGCTGGCCGGAGGTGGCCCACTGGTGGCGCACGGCCCCCGAGGCCCTGCGGCCGCGCTACGGGTTCCTGGACGAGCTGGTCCCGCCGGGCGCGGAGCCTGCCTCCCGGCGCAGGGCCGTCCCGACCATCGGCTTCCGCCACCCCGTCTAGGCCGTGGGCCGTGCCCGCGGGAGGGCGCCGGAGGGCCGTGAGGGGGCGGCGGGATGGCCGGGAGGGGACGAAGAGGGGACGGGGAGGGGGCGGGGGAAAACCCCTCGGGGATGGCGCGGCGGAGTCGTACCCTTGGTACTCCGGAGGTCGTCGATCGGCGCGGCCCCTCAGCGGGAGGTATGTGCAGGCCACAGTGCCGGCCCATGACTCAGACACCCACAGCCCAGACACCGGCGCCGGGGCAGGCGCGAGCCCACTTCACCGTTCCGGCCAGGCACCCGATGGTCGCGGTGCTCGGCTCGGGTGACGCCCTGTTGCGCGTGATCGAGAAGGCCTTCCCGAAGGCCGACATCCATGTTCGGGGCAATCAGGTCAGCGCGGTCGGAGATGCGGCGGAAGTCGCCCTGGTCCAGCGCCTGTTCGACGAGATGATGCTGGTGCTCCGCACCGGGCAGCCGATGACGGAGGACGCAGTGGAACGCTCGATCGCCATGCTCAAGGCGAGCGGCAACGGCAACGGCCCGGACGAGACGCCCGCGGAGGTGCTCACCCAGAACATCCTCTCCAGCCGCGGCCGCACCATCCGCCCCAAGACCCTCAACCAGAAGCGGTACGTCGACGCGATCGACAAGAACACGATCGTGTTCGGCATCGGCCCCGCCGGTACCGGCAAGACCTACCTCGCCATGGCCAAGGCGGTCCAGGCCCTGCAGTCCAAGCAGGTCAGCCGGATCATCCTGACCCGCCCGGCGGTCGAGGCGGGCGAACGCCTCGGCTTCCTCCCGGGCACGCTGTTCGACAAGATCGACCCGTACCTGCGCCCGCTCTACGACGCCCTGCACGACATGATCGACCCGGACTCGATCCCCCGCCTGATGGCGGCGGGCACGATCGAGGTCGCGCCGCTCGCGTACATGCGCGGCCGCACCCTCAACGAGGCGTTCGTCGTCCTCGACGAGGCGCAGAACACGACCACCGAGCAGATGAAGATGTTCCTGACCCGGCTCGGGTTCGATTCGAAGATCGTCATCACCGGCGACATCACCCAGGTCGACCTGCCCGGCGGTGCCAAGTCCGGTCTGCGCCAGGTCCAGGCGATCCTCGAAGGGGTCCCGGACATCCACTTCTCGCGGCTCACGTCCGAGGATGTCGTCCGGCACAAGCTGGTCGGCCGTATCGTCGATGCGTACGAGAAGTACGACGACAGCCAGGACGCCCAGCAGTCCCGGAACGGCTACCAGCGGAAGTAGAACCCAGCGCACCATGTCGATCGACGTCAACAACGAGTCCGGAACCGAGGTCGACGAGCGGGCGATCCTCGACATCGCCCGCTACGCGCTCACCCGGATGCGGATCCACCCGCTGTCCGAGCTCTCCGTCATCGTCATCGACGAGGACGCCATGGAGCAGCTCCACATCCAGTGGATGGACCTGCCCGGTCCCACCGACGTCATGTCCTTCCCGATGGACGAGCTCCGTCCGCCGGCGAAGGACGACGAGGAGCCCCCGCAGGGTCTCCTCGGCGACATCGTGCTCTGCCCCGAGGTCGCGAAGAAGCAGGGCGA
The DNA here is from genome assembly GCF_001279655.1 of Streptomyces sp. WM6372. Taxonomy (NCBI): domain Bacteria; kingdom Bacillati; phylum Actinomycetota; class Actinomycetes; order Kitasatosporales; family Streptomycetaceae; genus Streptomyces; species Streptomyces sp. WM6372. The sequence continues at coordinate 125,657 of NZ_LGDB01000070.1, forward strand.
GGAAGCCCCGACGCAGCACTCCATGGACGAGGAGCTCCAGCTCCTGACCGTCCACGGGGTGCTGCACCTGCTCGGGTACGACCACGAGGAGCCGGACGAGAAGGCCGAGATGTTCGGCCTCCAGGCGGCCATCGTCGACGGCTGGCGCGGTGAGCGCGGCATGACCGGTCCGTCCCCGGCCCCGACCGTCTCGTGACCGCCCCGCAGCTGATCACCGGCGCGGTGCTGCTGGTGGTGGTGGCCTGGTTCGCGGCGTGCGCCGAGTCCGGGATCGCCCGGATCTCCAGCTTCCGCGCCGAGCAGGCCGTACGGGAGGGCCGGCGCGGCAGCGAGAAGCTCGCGCAGGTCGCCGCCGACCCCACCCGCTACCTGAATGTGGCGCTGCTCGTACGGGTCACCTGCGAGATGGCGGCCGGCGTGCTCGTCACGTACGTCTGCCTCGACGAGTTCGGCGACAACTGGAAGGCGCTGCTCATCGCGATCGCCGTGATGGTGCTGGTGTCCTTCGTGGCCGTCGGGGTCTCCCCGCGCACCATCGGCCGCCAGCACCCCCTCAACACGGCGACGGCGGCCTCGTACGTCCTGGTCCCGCTCGCCCGGGTCATGGGGCCCATCCCGCAGCTGCTGATCCTCATCGGCAACGCGCTCACGCCCGGAAAGGGCTTCCGCAAGGGGCCGTTCGCCTCCGAGGCCGAGCTGCGCGCGATGGTCGACCTGGCGGAGAAGGAGTCGCTGATCGAGGACGAGGAGCGCCGGATGGTGCACCAGGTCTTCGAGCTCGGCGACACGCTGGTGCGAGAGGTGATGGTGCCGCGCACCGACCTGGTCTGCATCGAGCGGTACAAGACGATCCGTCAGGCGACCACGCTGGCGCTGCGGTCCGGTTTCTCGCGCATCCCGGTGACCGGCGAGAACGAGGACGACATCGTCGGCATCGTGTACCTGAAGGACCTGGTCCGCAAGACGCACATCAGCCGTGAGGCGGAGTCCGACCTGGTCACGACGGCGATGCGGCCCGCGGTGTTCGTACCGGACACCAAGAACGCGGGCGACCTGCTGCGGGAGATGCAGCAGGTGCGCAACCACGTGGCCGTGGTCATCGACGAGTACGGCGGCACGGCGGGCATCGTCACCATCGAGGACATCCTCGAGGAGATCGTCGGTGAGATCACCGACGAGTACGACCGCGAGCTCGCGCCCGTCGAGGAGCTGGGCGACGACCGCTACCGGGTGACGGCGCGGCTCGACATCACCGACCTCGGCGAGCTGTTCAAGGTCGAGGACTACGACGACGAGGACGTGGAGACGGTCGGCGGACTGCTGGCCAAGGCGCTGGGCCGGGTCCCGATCGCGGGTGCCTCGGCGGTCGTGGAGCTGCCGGACGGGCGGCCGCTGCGGCTGACGGCCGAATCCCCGGCCGGGCGCCGGAACAAGATCGTGACGGTGCTGGTGGAGCCGCTGGCCCAGGCGGCGGGCGAGGACGGGGAGGGCGCATGACGCCGGCGGAGCTGCGTGCGTTCTGCCTGGGTTTCAACGCGGCGGTGGAGGAGTTCCCCTTCACGCCCGAGACCTCGGTGTTCAAGGTGCTGGGGAAGGTGTTCGCGCTGAGCGCGCTGGACGCCGACCCGCTGAAGGTCAACCTCAAGTGCGAGCCGGAGCTGGCGGTGCGGCTGCGGGCGGAGCACGAGGCGATCGTGCCGGGCTGGCACATGAACAAGCGGCACTGGAACACGGTGACGGTCGGCGGGCTGCCGGACGCACTGGTGCGGGAGCTGGTCGAGGACTCGTACGACCTGGTGGTCGCGGGGCTGCCGAGGGCGGAGCGGCTGCGGCTCGACCGGCCGTGAGGGTGGAACGCGGAGGGGACGAAGGTCACGGGCCTCTGTGACCTTTGGACCGCCTGTTCTGCTTATCGGGCGCTTAGGTTTGGTCGCGTGTGGCACAAGTTCCAGGGGGCCGCGGGGGACGGAGGGGAGAGCGTCTCGGCGGGGCCGTCGTGCGGCCCCGCCGAGACGCTCCATATGCTTTCGCCCATGACCGACAGCACCGGGATCAACCCCGAGGACAGCAAGATCATCACGCTGGCGCGCAGCGCCCGGGCCCGCAACGGGGTGCCCGAGGGTGCGGCGGTGCGGGACGAGACGGGCCGCACGTACGTCGCCGGGACGGTGGAGCTGGACTCCCTGAAGCTGAGCGCGCTGCAGACGGCGGTCGCGATGGCGGTGGCGAGCGGGGCCGAATCCCTGGAGGCCGCGGCCGTGGTCAGCTCGGCGCAGGCGGTGGCCGACGCCGACCGCGCGGCCGTCCGCGACCTCGGCGGCCCGGCCACCCCGGTCCTGCTGGCCGGCCCGGACGGCACCCTCAAGTCCACGACCCCGGCAGGCGCCTGACGCACCGCCGCCGCTGACGCACCGCCGCCGCTGACGCACCGCCGCCGCCTACGCGGCGGCGGCGATCGCGGCGGGGCGGCGGCGGATCACCATCGCCATCAGCGCCGCCATCGCGCACAGCGCGCCCGAGGCGTACCAGACCAGGTCGTAGGAGCCGAAGGCGTCGCGGGCCAGACCGCCCAGGAAGGCCACCAGCGCGGCGCCCACCTGGTGCGAGGCCAGGACCCAGCCGAAGACGATCGCGCTGTCCTCCCCGTAGTGCTCGCGGCACAGCGCGATGGTCGGCGGGACGGTCGCGACCCAGTCCAGCCCGTAGAAGATGATGAAGAAGATCATCGGCGGGTGCACGGACGGCGCCAGCAGCATCGGCAGGAACATCAGCGAGATCCCGCGCAGCGCGTAGTACACCGCCAGCAGGCGGCGCGCCTCGAAGCGGTCGGTGAACCACCCGGAGGCGATGGTGCCGATCACGTCGAAGACGCCGACCACCGCCAACAGCCCGGCCGCCGCGGTCACCGGCATGCCGTGGTCGTGCGCGGCGGGCACGAAGTGGGTCTTGACCAGTCCGTTCGTCGAGGCCCCGCAGATCGCGAAGGTCCCCGCCAGCAGCCAGAACGGGCCGGTGCGGGCCGCCTTGAACAGCACCGTCACCGTCCGCCGTGCCGCGCCCGTCACCGGGGCGGGCCGTTCCGCGTACGTGCCCCCGTACGGCGCGAGTCCCGTGTCCGCCGGGTGGTCGCGCAGCAGCAGCCACACGAACGGGACGACGACCAGGGCCGCCAGCGAGACCGTCACCGCCGCCGGCCGCCAGCCGTGGTGCTCCACCAGCCAGGACAGCAGCGGCAGGAAGATCAGCTGACCGGAGGCCCCGGCCGCGGTCAGGATGCCGGTGACGAGCCCGCGCCGGGCGGTGAACCAGCGGTTGGTCACCGTCGCCGCGAAGGCCAGCGCCATGGAGCCGCTGCCGAGCCCGACCAGCACGCCCCAGAACAGCACCAGCTGCCAGGACTGCGTCATCCACAGGGTGGCCACGGTGCCGCCGGATATGACCAGCAGGGCCAGGGCCACCACCTTGCGGATGCCGAAACGGTCCATCAGTGCGGCGGCGAAGGGCGCGGTGAGCCCGTACAGCGCGAGGTTCACCGAGACGGCGAAGCCGATCGTGCCGCGCGACCAGTCGAACTCCTCGTGCAGCGGCTCGATGAGCAGTCCGGGCAGGGAGGCGAAGGCGGCGGCCCCGATGATCGTCACGAACGCGACGGCCGCGACGAACCAGGCGCGGTGGATGCGCCCGGGGGCGGCCGGGGCCGGGCCCGGGCCCGGCCCCGTGGAGGCGGGAGCGGGAGCGGGAGCGGGGGTGGGAGCG
>NZ_LGDB01000071.1:0-2139 GCF_001279655.1 Streptomyces sp. WM6372
CAACGCCACATGCGAAACCACCACACCCTTCGGCCGCCCCGTCGAACCCGACGTATAAATCACATACGCCGGATGCGCAGGCAACACCGAAGACAGACGGTCGCTGTCAGACAGATCGGACGCACTGGCCGAGGCGACCACCTGCACGAACTCGTCATCGTCCAGCAGCACACGAGGCACATCGCCGTCGGGCAAGCCGGGTGAAGTCTCCGCATCGGTGATCATCAGCACCGGTCCGGCATCAGCCAGCACGTACGCGATCCGGTCCGCCGGGTACTCCGGATCCACCGGCACATAACCGGCACCGCTCTTCAAAACGGCGAGCAACGCGACCACCAGGTCAACCGACCTGGGCAGCGCCACAGCAACGAGCTTCTCCGGACCGGCGCCGCACGCCACCAGATGACGAGCCAGACGATTCGCCCGGGCATTCAACTCCGCATAACTCAGCTCGACCCCGCCGCCGACCACGGCCGGCGCGTGCGGGCTGCGTGCCGCCTGCGTCTCGAACAGCTCCGGCAGCAGCGCGGCAGGAACCTCGGCCACAGCGCTGTTCCACGTGGTCAGGATCCGCTCGCGCTCGTCGGAGCCCAGCAGTTCGATCTCACCGACGTGCAGGTCAGGATCGGTACCAACGGCTCGCAGTACGCGTATCAGGCGGGCAACGAGGTGCCGAACAGTGCTCTCGGCGAACAGATCCGTCCGGAAGTCCAGTCGGCCCTCAAGACCCGCGGGCTTCCCGTCGACGCCACGGGTCTCGTCCAGGCTGAACGACAGGTCGAACTTCGCCACCGCACCTTGAACCTGCTCCGACGTCACGCTCAGGCCAGGCAGCGCGACATCCGGATCAGCAGCGCTCTGGACCGTGAGCATGACCTGGAAGAGGGGGTGGCGAGCCATGGAGCGCGCCGGGTTGAGGATCTCCACCAGCCGCTCGAAGGGCACGTCCTGATGGGCGAAAGCCGCCAGGTCGACTTCCCGAACCCCCTTGAGGACCTCTCGGAAGGTCGGATCGCCCGAGACGTCGGTGCGCAGGACCAGCGTGTTCACGAAGAACCCGACGAGATCGTCCAGGGCGTCGTCGGTACGGCCCGCGATCGGCGTACCGATCGGAATGTCCTGCCCGGCACCCATCTTGGACAGCAGGACGGCCAGAGCTGCCTGCACCGTCATGAAGACGCTCGCCCCGCAGGACCGCGAGAGCTCCACCAGACGGGCATGCACCTCCGCCGGTACGTGGACGTCCACCGAAGCGCCCTCGTGCGAAGCCACGGCCGGGCGCGGATGGTCCACCGGCAGCTCCAGCTGCTCCGGGAGATCGGCCAGAGCCTGCTTCCAGTACGCGACCTGGGCGGCGATCACGCTCTCCGGGTCGTCCTCGTCGCCCAGGACCTCGCGCTGCCACAGCGTGTAATCCGCGTACTGCACGGCAAGCTCTTCCCACGCCGGGGCATCCCCCTGGCAGCGAGCCGCGTACGCCAGCGAAAGGTCCTTCGCCAGCGGCGCCATCGACGAGCCGTCCGCTGCGATGTGGTGGACCACCATGACGAGGACCCACTCGCCGGGAGAGTCAGTGACTTCGAGCAGGCGCACCCTCCATGGCAGCTCCCGCTCCAGGTCGAAGCCCGTGGCAGCCAGCTTCCCTACCGCCGAGGCGACATGATCGGCGGTGACGCTTTCGACGCCGACATCGGGAATGCCCACGGCGCCCTGCAAGATCTCCTGCCGCGGCTCCCCGTCCACCTGCGGATACACCGTCCGCAGGCTCTCGTGCCGACCCGCGACGTCCGCGAGCGCAGCCCGCAACGCCTCGACGTCCAAGGCACCCGTCAGGCGCAGTACGAGCGGAATGTTGTACGTCGCGGAGACACCTTCGAGCTGACCCAAGAACCACAGACGGCGCTGGGCAAACGACACCGGAAGAACCTCCGGCCGTGTGCGCCGTTCCAGCGGCGTCCGGACGCGACCACCGTCATCGAGCCGGTCCACGAGGGCGGCGACGGTAGGAGCCTCGAACAGGGCCCGGACGCTGACTTCGACGCCGAGGACGGTCCGGATCCGGCTCACCAGCCGCGTCGCCAGCAGCGAATGCCCACCCAGCTCGAAGAAACCGTCATCGATCGACACCGACTCCACACC
>NZ_LGDB01000072.1:0-3921 GCF_001279655.1 Streptomyces sp. WM6372
CAACGCCACATGCGAAACCACCACACCCTTCGGCCGCCCCGTCGAACCCGACGTATAAATCACATACGCCGGATGCGCAGGCAACACCGAAGACAGACGATCATGGTCGGACAGGTCTCCGGCATCCCGGGCCGCCACGGCACGCCGGACCCCCGGCTCATCAAGCACCAGGTGCGGAGCGGCGCGGTCCTGGGGCAGCACGGGCACGGTGTCCGCATCGGTGATCACCAGCACCGGTTCGGCATCCGCGAGCACGTACGCGATCCGGTCCGCCGGGTACTCCGGATCCACCGGCACATAACCGGCACCGCTCTTCAAAACGGCGAGCAACGCGACCACCAGGTCGACCGACCTGGGCAGCGCCACAGCAACGAGCATCTCCGGACCGGCACCGCACGCCACCAGATGACGAGCCAAACGATTCGCCCGGGCATTCAACTCCGCATACGACAGCTCGACCCCGCCGCTGATCACAGCCGGCGCGTTCGGGGTGCGTGCCGCCTGCGTCTCGAACAGCTCCGGAAGCAACGCGGCAGGTATCTCACGGGCCGTGTCGTTCCATTCGGCCAATATCCGGTGCCGCTCTGCGACACCGAGCAGGTCGAAGCGGCCCAGTGCGCCATCGAGTCCGGTGGTGGTCGCCTCCAGGATCCGAATCAGCTGGGACCCGATCTGTTCCACCACCGCCCGGTCGAACAGGTCGGGAAGGTAGTCGAGTCGCAGCCGGAAATCGTCTCCGGGCATCACGATCAGGCCGAGCGGATAGTGCGTGCTGTTCCGCCCTTCCAGCCGTTCGACGCGGATGGCGTCGGCCGGCTCCGTGGCCCTCGGCACGGCGCCGATCGGGTAGTTCTCGAAGACGACGACGGTGTCGAAGAGCTCGTCGGCCGGGGTCAGGTGGTGGATGTCGGTGAGTTTGAGGTGCTGGTGGGGCAGGAGGGCACTCTGTTCGTCCTGGAGCCGCACGAGTGCCTCTCGTACGGACTCCGCCGGCTTCAGGCGCACCCGTACCGGCACGGTGTTGATGAACAGGCCGACCATCGACTCGATGCCGGGGATCTGGGCCGGGCGTCCGGCGACGGTCGCACCGAAGACCACGTCGTCCTGACCGGTCATGTGCCCGAGCAGCACCGCCCACGCCTGCTGGACCACGGTGTTCAACGTGACCCCGCAACTCCGCGCCGCAACCGTCAGCGCAGCCGTCAGCTCCTCCGGCAGACGCACCGTGACGTGTTCGGGAGCCATCTGCCCCGCGCGGGCGTGCACCGGGGCGAGCCGGGTCGCTTCCTCCACACCGGCAAGGGACCGCCGCCACGCCTCCTCGGCCGCGCCACGGTCTTGTCCGGCCACCCATGCCAGGTAGTCCCGGTAAGGCCTCACAGGCGCCAGGCCGTCACCGCGGCCGCCCTGCTCGTAGGCGGTCATCAGGTCGCGCATGAGCACGGGCAGGGACCACCCGTCGAGCAGCAAGTGGTGGCTCGTGAACTCCAGTCGGAAGCGCTGGTGGCCGAGGCGGAGGAGTGTGAACCGCAGCAGCGGCGGAGCGGACAGGTCGAAGCGCCGCGCCCGGTCCTCCTCCAGCCACTGGGCAATGGCGGTCTCCTGGCGGCCGGCATCCAGGCCCGAGAAGTCGATCTCCTCCCAGGGGAGCTCCACGCTCCGGGGAATGACCTGGACCGGCTGCCGCAGACCCTCATGGATGAAGGCGGCGCGCAGATTCTTGTGCCGCTCAAGAACGACTCGGGCGGACGCCTTCAGAGCGGCGACATTCAGCGGTCCTTCTATCAGGAAGGACATTTGCGTCGTGTAGACGTCCAGCGCCTGCTCGTCGTACAGAGCGTGGAACAGCAGACCTTCCTGCAGAGGAGCCAACGGAAGAACGTCTTCCAATTCATTCCGCTTCACTTGTCGTTCCTCCACAGCTGCTCAAGTTGATCAATTTCTGCCTGGTTCAGGGAGACCAGGGGAAGGTCGGAGGGGGTGTATCCACCCGCGTCGGGATCGGCCGCGTGACGGGTGATCGCTTTCAACGCCTCGACGAACAACCCGGACACCTCGACGACATCACACTCGTCCAGAACACCCGACACCCACGACCACGACACCTGCAGACACGGACCCGCCACACCGTCCTGACGGACCCGCCACACCGTCCTGAACCACCGCATTGATCTCCAACGCATGCGGAACCGGCATCCGCGGATCCAGCCCACTACCCAAAGCCACCGACTCCGCAGCGATCTGCCAAGCACCACCACCCCCCACACTGAACCGGCCCAAATAGTTGAACCCGATCTCAGGCCGCGCACCCCCGGCCAACACCGCACCCGTCTCGGCATTCAAATACCGCAACAAACCAAAACCCAGACCACGATCCGGAACAGACCGCACCTGCTCCTTCACCCGCTTCAACACCACACCGGCCTGAGCCCCACCAGCCCACACCTCACCCACATCAAAAACACCCGGATCAATCCGCAACGGATACGCACTGGTAAACCAACCCACCGTCCGCGACAGATCAACCCCCTCCACCACCTCCTCCCGACCATGCCCCTCCAACTCCACCAACACCCCACCCGCAGAACCCACACCCGCAGAACCCAGGGACCCCTCACCACGCCAACGCGTCACCGCCAACGCAAGCGCCGCCAACAACACATCCTCGACACCCGCATGGAAAACAGACGCCACATCACCCAAAAGCGGACGAGTCTCCTCCGAAGACAACTCCACCACCAAACCCCGCACCGCCCCAGCCGTATCCCTCACCGGATCAAGCGCACGAGACCCCACCCGAACACCAGGAGACGCCACCATCTCCCGCCACAAACCAAGCTCCGCAACCCGCTCCGCCGAACCCGCCAACCGCACCAAATGCCCCGCCCAACCACGGAACGACGTCCCCACCGGAGCCGGCACCACCGCACCACCCACCGAAAGCGCACCCCACGCCGCCGCCAGATCCGGCAACAACACACGCCACGAAACCCCATCAACCACCAAATGATGCAAAACCAGCAAAACCCGACCCGGCACCCCCACACCCGCGTCGAACCACACCACCTGCACCATCACACCCGCCAACGGATCCAAACGCTCACGCGCCGAAACCGCCTCAGCCAACACCACCTCCTCCAACCCGACACCCACCAAACCCGCCACATCCACACGACACACACACCCCGCCGCATCCACCCCACCCGACGGCAACACCTCCAAACCCCAACCCGAACCCCACCCAGAGCCACCACCCGAATCCAAGCCAGAACCAGAACCAGAACCGGAGCCAGAACCGGAGCCGGAGCCGGAATCCGAGTCCCGGATCACCCGCATCCGCAGACCGTCATGCAGATCCAGAACCGACCCCACCACCGCCGTCAGCAGCTCCAACGACAGCCCCGCCGGCGCACCCACCAACATCGACTGCGAAAACCCGGCCAGCGGACCACCCCGCTCCCGAACCTGATGCATCACCGGCGTCAACGGCACCACACCCACACCAGCACCCTCGGCCTCCACCACCACCGAGCCCTGCAACACACCCACCACCGCAGCCAGCCCCGCCACCGACTTACGCTCAAACACATCACGCGGAGAAAACACCAACCCAGCAGCCCGCGCCCGCGCCACCAACTGGATCGACAGGATGCTGTCACCACCCAACTCAAAGAACCCGTCATCCACCGAAACCCCGGAAACCCCCAGAACCTCGGCAAACAACCCGCACAACACCTCCTCGTGCGGCGTCACCGGCCCCCTCCCCGCCACCCCGCCGGAAACAACCTCCGGCACCGGCAAAGCCCCACGATCCAGCTTCCCGTTCGGCGACAACGGCAACGCACCCAACACCACGAACGCCGACGGCACCATGTAATCCGGCAACCGCTCCCCCACGAACCCACGCAACACAGCAGGATC
>NZ_LGDB01000073.1:0-1938 GCF_001279655.1 Streptomyces sp. WM6372
GTTCGGCGACAACGGCAACGCACCCAACACCACGAACGCCGACGGCACCATGTAATCCGGCAACCGCTCCCCCACGAACCCACGCAACACAGCAGGATCGAGAGCAGCGTCATCTGCCGCAACGGCGTACGCGACCAGGCGCCTGTCGCCGGGACGGTCCTCCCGTACGACGACCGCGACGTGACCCACCGATTCGTGTCCGGCCAGGACGGCCTCGATCTCGCCCGGCTCGATGCGGAAACCCCGCACCTTCACCTGGGCATCGGCACGCCCCACGAACTCCAGCACCCCGTCCGCAGACCAGCGCACCACATCCCCGGTCCGATACATCCGCGAACCCGCCACCACCGCGAACGGATCCGCGACGAACCGCTCCGCCGTCAGACCAGCACGGCCCACATACCCCCGGGCCAACTGCGCACCCGCGACATACAACTCACCCGCCACACCCACCGGCACCGGCGACAGAGCCGCATCCAGCACGTACACCCGCGTGTTCCACACCGGGCGCCCGATCGGCACGGTGTCGTCGGCCGCCCGGCATTCCCAGAACGTGACGTCCACCGCGGCCTCGGTGGGACCGTACAGGTTGTGGACGGAACCACCGAGCGTGCGCAGCGCCTGGTTCTTCAACTCCACGGACAGCGCTTCACCACTGCATACGACGTTCTTCAGCGGTGCGCAGGAAGCTGCATCGGGATGCTGGAGGAAGGCGCCCAGCATCGACGGCACGAAGTGTGCGGTGGTGACCTTTTCGGTGCGGATCAGCTCGGCGAGGGCAGCGGGGTCCTTGTGTTCTCCGCGGGCGGCGACGACCATTCCGGCGCCGACGACGAGCGGCCAGAAGAACTCCCACACCGACACGTCGAATGCGGACGAGGTCTTCTGGAGGACCCGGTCCGTCGGCTCCAGGCCGTACTCGTTCTGCATCCACAGCAGACGATTGGTGATCGCGGCATGGGAAACGGCCACGCCCTTGGGCCGTCCGGTGGATCCCGACGTGTAGATCACGTAGGCCGTGTGCTGCCCGAGCAGGCGGCTCGGGCGGCGCTCGTCGACGGAGAGGTTGCGGGGGTCCTGGCCCTCCAGGAGGGTCCGCGTGGCCGGGTCGTCCAGCACGAGTCGGCTCACGTGGGCCGCAGGCTCCGCCGGCAGCTTCTCCGCCGTTTCCGCCTGGGTGACGACGAAGACCGGGTCGGCGTCCCGGAGCATGTGGGCGATGCGATCGGCAGGATATTCCGGGTCGATGGGGACGTAGGCGGCGCCGGTCTTCACCACGGCCAGCAGGGCGACGACGAGGTCGGCCGAGCGGGGTACCGCCACGGCGACCAGGCGTTCGGGGCCGGCACCCCGGTCGGCGAGGTGCCTGGCGAGTCGGTTCGCCCGACCGTTGAGTTCTGCATAGGTCAGCCGGGTCCCGCCGCCGGTGACGGCCAGGGCTTCGGGCGTCCGTGCGACCTGCTGCTCGAAGAGGTCCGGCAGCGTGGTGTCGGGCACGTCCTGCGTGGTGTCGTTCCAAGCGGTCAGGATCCGCTCGCGTTCCTCCTCGCTCTGCAGCGGGATCTCCCGGACGCTCTGTCCGGCGTTGGCCGCGACCGCCTCGAGGATGCGGACGAAACGATCCGCGACGCCCTGCACCGAGGGGCGGTCGAAGGCATCGGGGCGGTAGTCGAAGCGGAGGTGCAGGCCGGTCCCCGGCATGACCATCAGGCCGAGCGGGTAGTGCGTCGCATCCCGTGCTTCGGCGTGGGTGAGGCTGAGGGTGGAGCTCTCCTGTTCCACGGCCGAGTCCTCGACCGGGTAGTTCTCGAAGACGACGACGGTGTCGAAGAGCTCGTCGGCCGGGGTCAGGTGGTGGATGTCGGTGAGTTTGAGGTGCTGGTGGGGCAGGAGGGCGCTCTGTTCGTCCTGGAGGCGTACGAGTGCCTCTCGTACGGA
>NZ_LGDB01000074.1:0-1862 GCF_001279655.1 Streptomyces sp. WM6372
TCCCCACACCCACAGCCCATGCCGCACCCCCGGCACCGGCCGCCCCCACCCCTCCGGCGCACCCCGCGCCCCTGGCACCAGCTACCCCGACACCCGCAGCGCATCCCGGATCCCCGACACCGGCCGCACCCGCACCCGCAGCGCATCCCGCGTCCCCGGCGCCGGCCGCGCCAACGCCTTCGGCGCATCCCGCGTCGCCCGCGCACCCCGCAACCCAGGCGCCCGCGCCCGCAGCGCATCCCGCATCCCCTTGGTCAGCCGTGCACTCGGAGCCAGCTGCGCCGACGCCTTCGGCGCATCCCGCGTCACCCGGGTCGCCCGCGCACCCGGTAACCCGGGCAGCCACAGCGGCGCCCGCGCCCGCAGCGCCTCCCGCATCGACCGCACCCCCGGCACCAGCCGCGCCCGCGCCCGCTGCGCATCCTGCATCCCCCTGGTCAGCGGCGTCGACCGCGCGCCCCGCACCCTTCGCCGCCGCCCCGGTAGCCCCTGCGTCGCAGGCGGCTCCTGTGCACCCTGCCTCCCCGACGCCCGGGGCGGCGTCCCCGGCACCCGCCGCCTTCCCGGCGTCCTCCCCGTCCGAGGCGCACCCCGCAGCTCACGAGCCCTCGGGGGAGCCGGCGGCAACCGTGTCCCCGGCCCTCGCCGAGTCCCCGGCGTACCCCGGAGCCTCTGGGTTTCCGGTGCACCACGTACCCGCCGCCTCGCTGGATTCCTCCGCGCCTGCGGCAGAGCCCACGTCTGCGGTGCATCGCGTAGCCCCTGAGTCCTCGGGGGAGCCGGCGGCAACCGTGTTCCCGGCCCTCGCCGAGACCCCGGCATGCCCCGCTCCTCCTGCGGTTCCCGCTCCTTCTGCGGTTCCCGCGCCGCCTGCGGTACCCGTGGCCCCTGCGGGTCCCGCGCTTCCGGCCGGCCCCACGCCCCCGGCGCTGCCGACACCCCCAGCCGTGCCCGCGCCTCCGGCGCACCCCGCATCCTCGGCGTTCCTGGCAGAGCCGACGGCAACCGCGCCCGTGCCCCCAGCGCATCCCGTAGCCGCAGGGGCCCTAGCCGCACCCGTGGACCCTCCATCCGCCGCGCCCCCAACGCACTCCGCGCTTCCCACCTCTCCGGGGGTGCGGATGACGTCCGGGCTTCCGGCTTCCCCGGTGGTGCCGGCGGCGGCTGCGGACCCCGAACCCGCCACCTCGGCGGAGCCGTCCGGGCTTCAGGCTTCCCCGGTGGTGCCGGTGGCGGCTGCGGACCCCGCACCCGCCACCTCGGCGGAGTCGTCCGTGCACCCGGCTTCCCCGGCGGAGCCGACGGCGCTCGCGCACCCCGGGCACCCGGCAACCGCGCGCCCCGCCCAGCGCGCCGAGCCTGCCGAGCGCGCCGGGAATCTTCGGGCTCGGCTCACCTCCTTCGTCGGGCGGGAGCCCGAGCTCGCGGGGCTGCGCCGCGATCTGGCCCGGCTGCGGCTCGTCACGCTCACCGGGCCCGGCGGGTCCGGGAAGACCCGGCTCGCCGAGCACGCTGCCGCCGCCGACCCCGAGCCCGGCTGGCTCGTCGAACTCGCCCGCCTCGACGACCCCGCCGCCGTCCCCGGCGCCGTCCTCAGCGCCCTCGGCCTGCGCGAGAGCACCCTCGTCGCCCGCGACAAGGCCCCCGTCGACGACCCCGCCGCCCAGCTCGTCGAGCACTGCGCGAACCGCCGCCTGCTCCTCGTCCTCGACAACTGCGAGCACGTCATCGGCGCCGCCGCCGAACTCGCCGAACACCTCCTCACCCACTGCCCCGGCGTCCGGATCCTGGCCACCAGCCGTGAACCCCTCGGCGTACCCGGCGAAACGGTCCGCCCCGTCGACCCCCTGCCCCCCGACCCC
>NZ_LGDB01000075.1:0-1820 GCF_001279655.1 Streptomyces sp. WM6372
TTCACCGGCGCCGGCGGGGGGCGTGGCGTTCATCGGCGTACGTTTCCTGGGTGCGGTCCGGGGCGGGGGCCATCCCCGGGGAGGGGCTCACCGTAAGCGCGAAAACCGTGTACCCACTAGGTTTTGGAAAAGTGACCTGGATCACCCCTTCCGGAGGTGGGGGTGGGCGCGGCCTAGGGTGGGCGCATGGCACAGCACAAGGAGGCGGCCGCCCCCAAGGCCGCCGGCCGCGGCACCTACGCGGTGGGCGACGCCCGCCGCCGGAAGATCCTCGACACCGCGGTGGAGCACTTCGCGCAGTGGGGCTTCCACGCCTCCTCGCTCGCCCGCATCGCCCACGACTGCGGCATCACCCAGGGCGGGCTCCTGCACCACTTCCGGGGCAAGGAGGACCTGCTGCTGTCGGTGCTGGCGCAGAGCGAGCAGCACGACGTGGAGCGGCTGTTCAGCGAGCCGGCCGAGTCCGTCGCCGCGTACTACGCGACCGTCGTCGCCCTGGCCGCGGACAACGCCCGCCGGCCCGGCCTCGTACGGATGTACAACACGCTGGTCGGCGAATCCGGCAACCCCGGCCACCCGGCGCACGACTACTTCACGCAGCGCTACGCACGGGTGCTCGCGCACAACGTCCGGCTGCTGGAGACGGGCGTCGCGCGGGGCGAGCTGCGGCCCGGCACCGACTGCGAGGCCGTGGCCCGCGAGACCCTGGCCGTCATGGACGGGCTCCAGATCCAGTGGGTCCTGGCCCCCGCGGCCGTGGACATGCCGGCCCTGCTGCACGCGTACCTGGACCGGCAGCTGCGCGGGATCTCGACGGCGGGCACGGGCCTGGCGGAAACGGCCCCGGGCGCGGCCTAGCCCTCTTCGAAGGCGGGCAGCTCGTCCAGGACGTCGCGCAGGGCCGGGGTCAGGGACTCCTGGGCCACGGTGACCTCGTAGCCGCCGTGCACGAAGGTGTAGACGAACCCGTCGAACACCGCCGGGCCGCCCGTCGGGAACCTCGGCAGGCGCGCGAGGTCCGCCCGGGCGAGCGCCGTGCGCAGCTTCGCCCCCCGGTCCGCCGGCAGCTTCCCGGTGCCGGCCGGGCGCATCTGCCGGTCGAGCCGGGTCCACGAGCCGTCGCCCTTGACCAGCAGGGTGCTCGCCTTCCCGGCGTAGCCGCCGGTGCGGGTGACGGTGACCAGGCGCTCCAGCGCCGAGGAGGGCCCGGGGGAGACGGGCACGGAGGAGGCGGACGCGGAGTCCGTCGGCTTCCCCGGCGGAGCGCCGGTCGCGCCCGGTGACCCGGGCCCGGGAGACGGCTCCGTCGAGGCGGAGGCCGGATCGGAGGCGGAGGCCGACGCCGTACCGCTGCCGCCCGTCGGGGGACTCCCGGACTCCTTCTCCGACCCGCCGCCCCCCGAGCCGCACCCCGCCAGGACCACCGCACTCAGCAGTACCGCCGCGACCGCGCGTAAGGTGCGCACACCCCCACCCCTCCCAAGGTTTTCGGACCGATCCCCGAGTATGGAGTCGGCACCACCCGCACGGATAGCACCAGGAGGACGACATCCGCCGCCGCATCGCCGCCTGGCGCTGGCTGCCGCCGCTGCTCGCCGTCCTCCTCGGCCTCTGGGGCCTGGAGCGCGCCGGCGCGGACGGCCGCGGCAGCATGTGGCGCGACGAGTCCGTCACCTGGCAGGTCGCCCACCGGCCGCTCGGCGGGATCTGGGAGCTCCTCGGGCAGGTCGACGCCGTGCACGGGCTGTACTACCTGCTGATGCACGCGGTGTTCCAGGCCTGGGACGGCGGCGGGCCGGGGGCGGGCGGGGCGGGCGGGG
>NZ_LGDB01000076.1:0-949 GCF_001279655.1 Streptomyces sp. WM6372
GGGAGGACCTTCTTGACGAGGACCTCGCGGGTGGGGGTGCGGTGGGTCTGGACGGCGTCGAGGGCGTCGAGGCCTGCTTCCAGGCCGGCCAGGTCGTCGGTCCTGCTCCTGGCCGCGGTTTTCGGGGTGGTGTCAGTGCTGGCCATGGCGGCGGATCTCCCCACGCAGGTGTTCGGTGATCTCGACGGACAGTTCCGCGACGTCGGCGTCTTCGATGCGGCGCGGCTGGGGGATGTCCACGGTCCATTCGTGGGCGATGCGGCCGGGGCGTGAGGAGAGCAGGACCACGCGCTGGGCGAGGCGGACGGCTTCGCGGACGTTGTGGGTGACGAAGAGGACGGAGACGTCGGTCTCGGCCCAGATGCGGGTGAGTTCGCCGTGCAGGACGTCGCGGGTGATGGCGTCCAGGGCCGCGAACGGTTCGTCCATCAGCAGCAGGCGGCTGTCCTGGGCGAGGGCCCGGGCCAGGGCGACGCGCTGGCGCATGCCGCCGGACAGTTCGTGGACGCGTTTGCCGTGGGCGCCGCCGAGGCGGACCAGTTCCAGGAGGCGTTCGGCTTCGGGTTTGCGGTCGGTTTTGGCCACCCCGCGCAGGCGCAGGGCGAGTTCGATGTTCTTGCCCGCCGTCAGCCAGGGGAAGAGGGCGTGTTCCTGGAACATCAGGGCGGGCCGACCGGCGGTTTCGATGGTGCCGGCGGAGGGCCGGTCGAGTCCGGCGACGAGGTTGAGGAGGGTGGATTTGCCGCAGCCGGAGGCTCCCAGGATGGTGACGAACTCGCCGGGTGCGACATCGAGGCTGATGTCGTCCAGGACGAGCTGCGATCCGGCCGGGCCGGAGAAGGACTTCGAGACGTGCGCGATGCGGGCGGCGTGGGTCTGCTCCGCTACCGTGCCCTCGGCAGCCTTGGCGAGTGTGGTGGCCATGGTCGTCACCTCCTGGGATGCGTAC
>NZ_LGDB01000077.1:0-2124 GCF_001279655.1 Streptomyces sp. WM6372
TCGACGACGTCCGGGTGCTCCTTGAGGAACTTCTGCGACACGATGACGTTCGTGATCACGAACTTCTTGTCGGGCCACAGGTCGGTCTCGTCGAGGAGGACCGAGGCGCCGTCGGAGACCAGCTTGGAGGCGGTCGGCTCCGGTACCCAGGCGCCGTCGATCGAGCCCTGCTTGAAGGCGTCCGGGGTCACCTTGTTGTCCGTGCGCACCACGGAGACGTCGCCCTTGCCGGACTCCGGGTCGACCTTCCAGCCCTTCTCCGCGATCCAGTTGAGGAACGCGACGTCCTGCGTGTTCCCCTTCTGCGGGGTGGCGATCTTCTTGCCCTTGAGGTCGTCCAGGGTCTTGATCTTGTCCGGGTTCACGACGAGCTTCACCCCGCCGGACGCCGACCCGGAAATGATCCGCAGGTTGCTGCTCTTCGACTTCACGTAGCCGTTGATCGCCGGGGAGGGGCCGATGAACCCGATGTCGAGAGAGCCGCCGTTGAGCGCCTCGATCTCGGACGGGCCGGCGTTGAAGGTCTGCGGCTTGATCGCGGTGGCGCCGAGCTCCTTGGCGATCAGGCCTTCCTGGATGCCGACGTCAGGTTCGGGAAGTACCCGATGCGGACCTCGGGCGCGGAGAGCTTCTTCGTGCCGTCAGCGGCGGCGGCCGCCTGCTTGTCCTCCGGCTTGTCAGCCTGGGAGCCGTAGCCGCAGGAGGCGAGCACGCCGATCAGCAGCGGCAGGGCGGCAGCGGCGGCAACGCCGCGGCGGACGCCGGAACGGGAAAGCGCAGTACGGGTGGTACGGGTGTCGCCGGTGGCAGGCACGGGAGGGCTTCCTCTCGTAGCGTCATCTCATGACGCGCGTCTTCGTCTGTGGAGCAAGGACAGGTACAGCTGGTGGGGGGTGCGGGCGCGCAGGCAGTGCGCGTACGTCATCGCGCACATCGCGCCACTCCTCCCTGGCCGCTGCCGAGGCGGCCGCTGCCCACGCGGCCGCCTTCCTTGGCGAACGTGGAGTAGATGTCCGAGAGCATGGTCAGAAGTCCCAGCCCTCGTCATCGGCCTGGACGGTCGTCCGGGCCTGGGAGGCGAAGGACTCGCCGGCCATGCCCGCCGCCAGGGTCGTGCCATCGGCCGGGTCGATGAGCAGGAAGGACCCGGTGCGGCGAGAGTCGGCGTACGCGTCGAGCGCGAGCGGCTCGGCGGTCCGTACGACGACGCGGCCGATGTCATTGGCCACCAGCTGCCCGGGGTCGGGGTGCTGGGACAGGTCGTCCAGGGTCAGCCGCGAGGGGATCTCCTTGACGATGGCCTTGACCGTGCGGGTGGTGTGCTTGAGCAGCACCCGCGCGCCGACGGAGAGGGGCTGGTCCGCGACGTGGCAGACGGTCGCGATGACGTCCTGCGTGGTGGCGGGCGGGTTCGCGGACGGCGCGATCAGGTCGCCGCGCGAGATGTCGATGTCGTCCGCGAGACGGACCGTCACCGACTGCGGGGCCCACGCGATGTCCACCGACTCGCCCAGGGCGTCGATGCCCGCGATGACCGACGTACGGCCCGACGGCAGCACGGTGACGGCCTCGCCGACGCGCAGCACGCCGGAGGCGATCTGGCCCGCGTAGCCGCGGTAGTCGGGGTGCTCGGCGGTCTGCGGGCGGATCACGTACTGCACCGGGAAACGCGCCGGGCAGGCGGTGAGGTCGTGGCTGACCGGGACGGTCTCCAGGTGCTCCAGCACCGTCGGGCCGCCGTACCAGTCCATGTGGGCGGACGGCTCGACCACGTTGTCCCCGGCGAGCGCCGAGATCGGGATCGCGGTGATCTCCGGGACGCCCAGGTCGGAGGCGTACGCGGTGAACTCCTCGGCGATCTTGGCGAAGACCTGCTCCTCGTAGTCCACCAGGTCCATCTTGTTCACGGCCAGCACCACGTGCGGGACGCGCAGCAGGGCGGCGACGGCGGCGTGGCGGCGGGTCTGCTCGATCACGCCGTTGCGGGCGTCGACCAGGACCACGGCCAGGTCGGCGGTGGAGGCGCCGGTGACCATGTTGCGGGTGTACTGCACGTGGCCGGGGGTGTCGGCGAGGATGAACCGGCGCCGGGTGGTGGCGAAGTAGCGGTAGGCGACGTCGATG
>NZ_LGDB01000078.1:0-1654 GCF_001279655.1 Streptomyces sp. WM6372
GGTGGGTGTGCCCGGGGCGGGTGGGTCCCGCTGCTGCGCGACCAACGGCCTATTTCGGGCCGCGGCGGCCGTCACGTATTCTGTGGAGTGCAGAAGGGGAGTAGCTCTTCGCCGGACCGTCGACATACTGCTGGGTCACCCCAGCCGGCGCCCGGAGGCAGGTCGCACGCAGCGGCCGGCCAGCGAGACCTTCGGCCGCAGTGTCCTGTTCTTGTTCATCTGCATCCGTCCATGACGGGTGCGTGGACGCAGTCAGGGCGCCGCCGAGCCGAAGCGACCCCTGAAAAACCCCAGGTCTCTCGGTACCGATGGCGTCCTGCCCGACCGATTGAGGTTCCGCCCCAGTGTTCAGCAGCACCTTCAGCATCACCGTCACGGCGATCGCCTTCGGAGTCGTCTTCCTCGCGGAGCTCCCCGACAAGACCGCCCTCGCCGGACTGATGCTCGGTACCCGCTACCGCGCCTCGTACGTCTTCGCCGGCGTCGCCGCAGCCTTCGCCGTGCACGTCGCACTCGCCATCGCCGCGGGCAGCGTGCTCACCCTGCTCCCGCACCGGCTCGTCCAGGCCGTCGTCGGCGTCCTCTTCCTCGCGGGCGCGGCCATGCTGCTCCTGAAGAAGAGCGACGGGGACGAGGAGGTCAAGGCACCTGCCGACCAGTCCTTCTGGAAGGTCTCCGGGGCCGGATTCATGCTGATCCTGGTGGCCGAGTTCGGCGACCTGACCCAGATCATGACCGCGAACCTCGCCGCGCGGTACGACAACCCCGTCTCGGTCGGCATCGGCGCCGTCCTGGCCCTGTGGGCGGTCGCGGGCATCGGGATCCTGGGCGGGAAGACGCTGATGAGGTACGTGCCGCTGCGCCTGATCACGAAGGTCGCGGCGTGCGTGATGGCGGCGCTGGCCGCGTTCTCGCTGTACGAGGCGATCGCGGGCTGAGTGGTCAAGGGCTGGGTGGTCGCGGGCTGCAGGATCGCGGGCTGCCGGGCTGCCGGGCTGCCGGGCTGCCGGGCTGCCGGGCTGCGGGGCTGCGGGGCTGCCGGACTGCGGGGGCCGCGGTCCGGGATATCCCTTTGCGGGAGGCGTGCGTACGGGGGCATGCTCGCGGGCGTGATCGATAACGGTGACTCCGCGGGCGTGCCCGGGGCCGAGCGTCGCTTCGGCTGGTCCAACATGTTCGTCCACCCCGATGAGGACACCCGCACCGACGGAGGGTTCCAGGGCGAACGCGCTGTCCTCGTCGGCTACCTGCGCGATCAGCGGCTGACGCTGGAGCTGAAGTGCGCCGGGCTCGACGCCGAGGCGATGGCGCGGCGCGCCGTGGAGCCGTCGAACCTGTCCCTGTTGGGGCTCGTACGGCACTTGGCGGGGGTGGAGCAGTACTGGTTCCGCCGGGTGATGGCGGGCGAAGACGTACGCCGGCACTACCGGACGGCGGAGGATCCGGCGGCGGACTTCACCGGAGCGGTGGCCGACCCGGCGGTGGTCGCGGACGCGTGGGCCACGTGGCGGGCGGAGGTCGCCTTCGCGGAACGGGTGGTGGCTGAGGCCCCCGGGCTCGAGGTTGCGGGCGAGAGCGATGGAGAGCCGATCGAGCTCCGCGAGGTCCTGGTCCACCTGATCGAGGAGTACGCCCGCCACAACGGCCACGCCGA
>NZ_LGDB01000079.1:0-1444 GCF_001279655.1 Streptomyces sp. WM6372
GGGGTGGGGTGGGGGAGCAGTGGGGCGGGGCTTCGGGGGCGGGGTCCCTGCGATCGGCGTCGGAGGAAGTCCGGGGGTTTCCCGACAGTCCACTGTCCTTCCGGTGCGGTCCGGGCCGTCAAGGGCGCTCACTTCGTTCGCGTCGCTTCGCGATGGCCTTCGGCCACCCTTGACTGCCCGGCCCGCCCCGGAATGCCATAAGACTGTCGGGAAGCCCCCGAAGGACGGTCAGGGGGACAGGTCCACATCCAGCTCCCTCAGAGACGCTGACCTCCCACCCGGCCCAGCCAACTCCCCAAAGGGCACCGACCCCCTTCTCCGGCACCCGCCAGGCCAACCCGCACCAGACAGCGGCGAGATGCCCATCCCGGCCCCGCAGACGCGTCAGATCGCTACGCGCTCCTCTCGGCACAGCGTCCGACGACCGCCTGGGGCTGGACATAAGCCGCCCACGACCGGCGCAGAGGGCCCTCGGCCTGCGACAGCGGGCTGTCCGGTCGACAGGGGTGAGGCAGGGGCGGAGCATGGAGAGGGGAGGTGCGAACCATGAACGGACCCAGTCGACCAGCTCTCGTCGGAGCCCTCATCGTCTCCTTGGCCGGGCTCCTCCCGGCGGCCCACGCCCTGGCGGCCTCTCCGACCCTGCCGACCGGTACCTGCACGGCCACTGCCGGCCCGTTGAACACCGTGAGCCTCGCGGTCTCCGGATTCAGCGGCGATCTGCGTGTGACGGAGACGGGAAGCAACACCTCGAAAATCATCCACAAGGGCACGACGACGATCTCAATGCTGCCGGCGGGCAACTACGTCGTCGAGTGGGCCAACGCGCCGACCCCCGCGCAGAACGAGCGCACTGAGTGCGTCGGTGAAAAGAACCAGGCTGAGAACCAGTACGGAACGGGCTTCCAGCTAGGTCTCAAGGACACCCTTGAGACCTGCAAGAAGCAGGCGCCGAAGCAGCCCGTAGCGGATCCGAACTGGCAGGCGGGCTACGACAAGGGTGCCGAGACAGCACTCAACAGCCAGCGCTGCGCCACCTGACGATCCGCCCGCCTCGGTTGGCTTATGTCCAGCCCCAGGCGGTCGCCGGACGCTATGCCGAGAGAAGCGCGTAGCGATCTGACGCGTCCTGGGGCCCCATCGTCATCTCGCCGCTGTTTGGTGCAGGTTGGCCCTGCCCGCGCGCCCATGCCGGGCGGGCATGGTGGTCCTGGGGGACTGGGTGCGGAGGAACACGAAGGTCCCGATCGGCATCCCTGATGCGGCCGCTCCTGGTCGGATAACCTCCCGGCCATCCTTCGGGGGCTTCCCGGCAGTCTTATGGCATTCCGGGGCGGGGCGGTCGGTCAAGGGTGGCCGAAGGCCATCGCGAAGCGACGCGACCGCAGGGAGCGCCCTTGACGGACCGACCCGACACGGAAGGACAGTGGACTGACGGGACGCC
>NZ_LGDB01000080.1:0-1294 GCF_001279655.1 Streptomyces sp. WM6372
CGTCGCTTCGCGATGTCGCTGCGCTCCACCCTTGACTGACCGCCCCGCCCCGGAATGCCATAAGACTGCCGGGAAGCCCCCGAAGGATGGCCGGGAGGTTATCCGACCAGGAGCGGCCGCGTCAGAGATGCGGACCGGGACCTCCGGTTCATCGGCACCCAGCCCACCAGGACCACCAAGCCCGGGGCGCCCGAGGGCGCGTCAGATCGCTACGTGCTCCTCTCGGCATAGCTTCCGACGACCGTCTGGGGCCGGGCGCGGTCTGCGGCCGAACGGGTCGACGCCGGGGGCCGACGACGTTGCGGCCGGATCATTGCAGGGGAGCGTCATAGGGTGGCCGTCGCTCGCAGGCGACGGAAGAAACGGACGTTCATGGCGTACGAACGACGGGACCGCGAGATCTTTGGTGCCGCATCCGCAACCACCGCCACCCACGACGTCGGCCTGCTCGTGCTCCGGCTCGTCGTCGGCCTCACCATGGCCGGTCACGGCACGCAGAAGCTCTTCGGTTGGTTCAGCGGCCCAGGTTTCACCGCAACCGGCAAGGGCTTCTCGATGAGTGGCTACCCCGCCGGGAAGGCCATGGCGGCCATCGCCGGTCTCTCCGAGACCCTGGGTGGCCTGGGCCTCGCCCTCGGCCTGCTGACTCCGCTCGCCGGCGCGGCCTTGACCGGCACGTTCATCAACATTCTGGCCGTTCGGGGCTTGAACGCCTTCTTTGCGCCCAAAGGCGTGGAACTGGAGTCGGTGCTCTTCGCCGGGGTCATCTGCCTCACCCTCACCGGGCCGGGCCGCTTCTCCGTCGACCACTTCCTCCCGGTCCTACGCGAGTCGCGCCCCCGCTACTCCGTTCTCGCACTGGTGCTGGGAGCCGTAGTGGGGTTCGTCGTCCTTCTCATCCGTGACTGACCCACCTCCGCCCCGCCAAACACCACAAACAACCGGCAGTCGCGTCGTCGCACACCTGTCCCGGTCGTGGGCGGCCTATGTCCAGCCCCAGACGGTCGTCGGACGCTATGCCGAGAGAAGCGCGTAGCGATCTGACGCGTCCTGGGGCCCCATCGTCATCTCACCGCTGTCTGGTGTGGGTTGGCCCTGCCCGGGCCCCCGTCACCGGGTGGGCTTGGTGGTCCTGGTGCGGGTGAACAGGGAGGTCCCGGTCGGGATCTGTGATGCGGCCGTTCCTGGTCGGATGACCTCCCGGCCATCCTTCGGGGGCTTCCCGGCAGTCTTATGGCATTCCGGGGCGGGGCGGTCAGTCAAGGGTGGAGCGCAGCGACATCGCGAAGCGACG
>NZ_LGDB01000081.1:0-1268 GCF_001279655.1 Streptomyces sp. WM6372
CCCCCTCCGCATCGGCCCCCGCGCCGCCGCCGCGCTGCTCCTCGTCACCCTCATCGGCATCGCGGCCTTCGGCTGGCCCCTCCTCGCCGACCGCCAGTCCGGGCTCGCCCACTCCCAGGACGCCCCCTGGCTCTTCGCGGGGCTGCTGCCCCTCCTCGTCGCCGTGGTCGTCGCGACCATCGCCGACCAGGGCATGGACGCCAAGGCGGTGGCGATGCTCGGCGTGCTCGCCGCGGTCGGGGCGGCCTTGCGGCCCCTGGGCGCGGGCACGGCCGGCTTGGAGCCGATGTTCTTCCTGATGGTGCTCAGCGGCCGTGTCCTCGGCCCCGGCTTCGGCTTCGTCCTCGGCTCGGTCACCATGTTCGCCTCCGCCCTGCTCACGGGCGGGGTCGGGCCGTGGATGCCGTTCCAGATGCTGGCGATGGGCTGGTTCTCGCTGGGCGCCGGGCTGCTGCCCGGCGCGACGGGGGTCCGGGGCCGGGCGGAGCTGCTGATGCTGGCGGCGTACGGGTTCGTCGGCTCGTTCGCGTACGGCACGATCATGAACCTGCAAGGCTGGGTGCTCCTCCAGGGCATGGGCCAGGGCATCTCCTTCCACCCGGGGGATCCGGTCCCCGCGAATCTGGCGCGCTTCGCCGCGTACTGCGTGGCCACCTCCCTGGGCTGGGACCTGGGCCGGGCCGTGCTGACCGTCGTACTGACCCTCGCGCTCGGTGGCACGCTGCTGAAGGCGTTGCGGCGGGCGGTGCGGAAAGCGGCGTTCGAGGCGCCCGTTTCCTTCGGTTCGCGTGGAGAGTGGCCCGGCACACACACCATTTCGCGTAGCGAACCCGCACAGAACGTGACATTCGGGGCCTCTCCCGGTGACCCGCCCCACAGGACCCACGTCACATACGACACGAACTAGTAGCCCCCACCGGCCTGGCTAACTGGTGATGTCGCCACGGCAGCGGGCCTTCGCCCCCCGCCCGACGAACCCCTCTCCACCGCGTGAGTGGCTCACGCATGCCCCAGGCATGCGGCGACCGCCCTTGTCCCCGTCGGAAGGTTCATCCGTGTCCAACGTCATCCGCCGCATCGCCGCCTCCAAGAAGACCCTCGCCGGCTCCATCGTCGCCCTGGGCGTCGCCGGCTCGATGCTCGCCACGGTCCCCGCCCAGGCGGCCCCCACGAGCGCCAAGGCGATCGCCCAGCAGATGATCAAGGACCCGGCGCAGTTCGCGGCCTTCAACAACATCGTTTCCCGCGAGAGCGGCTGGAACCACACC